>QJPH01000153.1 GCA_003242955.1 Candidatus Methylumidiphilus alinenensis | reverse complement strand
TAATCCTGGTTCAGTGTGTCACTGTAGAATTTTGGATTGCCCAAGTTGGACAACACGCCGTTCAAGTTCAGTTGCGGCGAAGTCAGGTTGATGATACCGGATATTCCGCCGGGCGCTGCCGCTTGGATGACATTCCAGCCGAATTCTGTGGAATGGATATCCCAGTTGACGGGTTCGTTGCCACCAAAGATCAACATGCTGGCGCTAGGCAACAAGGTTTGCACATTGAGGAACACATTGCCTCCATTGGCCCCCACAGCCGCCGTATTGGCCTGGATCAACCCCGTTTCCATCGTCAACCTGTTTGCCGTCACGCTGATGTCGCCGCCGTTGCCGTTCTGACCTAGCACCGAGGTTCTGATGCCGGAATTGGTCAGCGTCAGACTATCCCCGCCTTGAATCGTAATGCTGCCCCCATTGCCATTCTGGGCTTCGGTGCTAATGAAAGAATTGCCTAGGCTGAGTGAATGGGTGAAATGGATTTGAATAGGGCTTGCGTCCACATTTTGGGTGGATTGCGAGGTGATAATGCTGTCACGCAGGGTAATATTCGGAGCCGAGACAGATAGGGAACCGGGCATGGTTGAGACCGGGTTGGCGGCAATGCCTTGGTTCTCGATGCTGATGTTACCCCCGTTGACGATGTTGATGAAACCCGAAGCGTTGACCGTGATGTTTCCAGACTGCCCCCCTGATAATGGAAAGGCTGCTGACGAAATGCCCGTTTGATATGGGCTGCCTCTTCCATCAATTTGAATATTACCCGCCTGAACATTAACATCCCCAGCCATTCCGGGACCCCAAGTTGCGCTTGAAATAAAACCCGCATTGAGTATTTTTAGGTCGCCAACGGTTTCCACTGAAACCGATCCAGCCTTGCCGGTACTGCCAGGTAGTGCCGCTGCAAAGATACCGGTCAGTATAAAATTAGCCAGTTGCTCTTGGAATGATTGTAACCCCAAACCATCGATAAGCAGACTGTTGGCTTTCACGCTCACATTGCCGGCATCACCTTGACTAAAGGATGAACTAGAAATTAAACCTCCATTGGATAAGCTTATCAACCCTGAAGCTTCAACCTTAACGGAGCCTGCGTTGCCAGTTCCGTCATTGGTTTCAGACGAAATGTCTGCATATTTGCTGGCTTTTCCATCAATTTGAATATTACCCGCTTTGACAGTGACATCCCCAGCCGAGCCAGGCCCATAGGTTGAGCTTGAGATTTCGCCGTTGTTAAATAGTTTCAGGTCACCAGCCGTTTCGACCGATACATTTCCTGCCTTACCTGTACTTGGGGAGTACGCGGTGGCATATATACCCGATGGGTATACCAATCCAAACCCGTCAATGAGCAGAGTATTGGCTTTTACTGTTATGTTTCCAGCATCTCCTGGACCAAATGATGATGTTGAAATTAAGCCCCCATTGAACAGGTTTATACTGCCTAAAGCTTCGACACTGACCGATCCGGCATTCCCTGTACCGCCAAAACTGGCAGATATAATGCCTGTGGTATTTTGGTTAACTGTACCATCAATGACTATATTGCCAGCTTTGACGTTGACATCGCCGGCTAAGCCAGAACCCAAAGTTGAACTTGAAATAAGGCCAAAATTGAAAATATTCAGGTCTCCAACGATTTCAACGGATACTGTCCCTGCCTTTCCCGTACTGCCATCTTCCGCTGTTACAAAGATACCCGTTCGTAAGGATTGATTGCCAAAACCATTGATAGTCATACTATTGGCTTTTACGTTCACATTGCCGGTATCGCCCGAACCAAAGCTCGAACTGGCAATGGAAGCGCCTGCTGTCTCAGGCGGGGCATTAGTGAAAGCTTGGATACTGGCAGAATTTGCATAGTTGGTCAAAATCTCTATGTCATTGCTGGCTAGGACATTGATCGAGCCTGCATGGCCGCTACTCCCCGGAAGGGCAACCGATGCAATGCTAGGCTGGCCAGTAGCTGAACCTTCCAATGTAATATTGCCGGCTTGTATGCTTAAATCCCCTGCATCACCTCCGCCGCTCGTTGCCGTGGAAATACTGCTGCCATTGACAATGTCCATATTGCCCGTGCTGGTCAAAGCCAATGCCCCGGCTTTGCCTGAACAATGACTCTCAGTATGGATGGTAGAACTATCTACGCTCAAAGAAGCGGAATAGATGCTAATGCCTTGTTCGGGCAATTCATCCACGTTACCGTAACTGTCAGCCCGGAGGGTACTGTTAACTATCGAGATATTGCCACCCCACAACGCGACACGTCCTTGCCCACTTTCAAGGCTTGTCTTTAATATGGATGAGTCCTTGATTTCAATATCGCCGCCACCATTGGCATTCAACAGCGATAAGTCTGGCAACGGCAAATTGCATAAAGAGTTGGTTGCAAATCCACCTGCCCTTGCCCCTGCATGGCTACCATGCGGATTTCCCCTTGCTGAATAGTCAGATTAGCCGAGTTTTCGATTTTGATTTGTCCTGCCACGATATCAAGAGTTTGTCCATCCTTAGTGGCAAGTTGAGTGCCGTTAAAATCAATCAGACCGTTGTTAGAAGTGGATGTCCCCAAAAAGCCAAACGAAGAGGGGGCTGTCGAACTCAAACTACTGGCATTCGGATTCGCCGCGCTGTAGTGGCTACCATCTTGGAAATTCAATTGATCCGCCGTGCTGAAATGGACGGCACCTGCCACGTCTAACTGGGCATTAGCACCGAATACCACTCCGGCGGGGTTGATGAAATAAAAATCCGCTTTTCCGTTAGGGGTTGAACGCAGCATTCCATCCAGATTGGACACACTGCCGCCAGTTACCCGTGAAATCACATTGCTTAGGGAATTTGTGATGTTTTCCTGAAACGTGACGGTTTGGCCGGTTTCAATATTGAAGGTTGAAAAACTATGGAAGAGGTTGTTCCCCACCGTAGTTCCTAGGCTTTGCGGGATGTTCACACTGGTGGACACGCCGGGGGCGCTTAAGACTTGGGCTGGTCCCATGCTACCATCGGTGGCGATGCCGTTGAATGCCCAAGCAAGCGGTGTGCAAGTGAGGCTGATTGCCAGTAAATAACCGAGGAATTTTAGCCTAGAAAATTTCCGAGAATGTTTACCCCCCTTTGCAAAAGGGGTGCGTTGGGGATTGAATGCTGTTGAATTAAGGATTACCCCGTCGTTCCGGCAGGGATCGCCGGAACCTAGGCTCCAGGGATGGCATAGATTGTTGGCATCCCTGCAATCTGGATTCCGGCGGTCCATGCCGGAATGACGGCTTATTTCAACAGTATTGTAAGGAGGGTTGAATGTCGGAACTTTAGCCATGAACGGGAATAAATCCCCCCCAGTCCCCCTTTTGCAAAAGGGGGAGCCAAGAATATTATTTTTGGAATTGGCGTTAGCCCCTAAGTTTTTACACATATTCATAACCAATTCCCCACCAATACAAAAGCTGCCCAATAATAAGGATGTTCAAACCCCGGCTCTTTAAGCAGGGCTTGTTGGGCTTGCCGAAGTGCTTGGGCCTTGCCGGTTCCGGGCTTGGAAAGTGCCCGGTAAAACTCAGTCATGAGCCGAGATGCGGCATCGTCATTGACTGTCCATAGGGTTCCCAAGGCACTGCTGGCCTTGGCTTTGACGGCAATGCCGCTGAACCCCAAGGGCGCACGATCATCACCCTCGGCGGTTCGGCATGCGCTTAGGGTAATCAAGTTCAGAGGCGATTGAGCGAGTTTGTCCGACTTGAGCCACTGGTCCAAGTCGTCCATATGGATCACATCGTCAAATGCCATAATGAAACTGTCTTCGGCAGTGTGACCAAACACGCCATGGGAGGCGATATGAACTCTTGCGTAGGGTTCTCGGGCTAGAACTTCCTTGAATCGGGCAACGGTGAAATCTTCGTTCTTCAACAGTGTATTGGAAGTTTGCTTGCCCAAGCTTTCGATTTCATCGTTTACACCGGGTAGTTTAAGCAGGTTCTTCAAACGTTGCCTAGTGGCAGGATCAGACCGCGAGGCTTTTGCTTCCCCCTGCCGCGACACCTCCTCGCTTGCTTTGCTTGGACCACACGAGAGGGTTCGGCGGTGAGGCTTTTTGTCATCATCTCCAGCAGGCTTTTTCGCCTCGCCGATGGTTTGTAGAAACGCGATGGGCAAGTGGTCGACCACCGGCCCCGGTTCGCTCATGCCCGCCAGCAAGAATTTGGACCCTTCTCCCGGTTTAACCAAAGGCTCCAGTAAACTCAGGCCAGATGCGGTGGCGACATTATATTGTTCAATCAAATAGTGCTGCCCATTATGCAGCGCGGCGAAAGGAACCAAGCGCAACACCCCGTCGGGTACGATGACCAAGGTTTCTGTCTTGTGTTGTCGCAGCCACGTTTCTAGTGGCGCAATCAGCCATTGGTACAAAGGCAAGGCCAGAGCTTGAGCACCTTGCTTATTATTGCGCAAAGCTTTTGCCAGCTTGGTGGCCGCAGTGTGCAGACTGTCCCGATCAACCGACTGGGTGAATTGGATGATTTCCGTGCCACTGCTGACTAGCAGTTCCAGCCGATCTGGCAGAATGACGGGGTAAATGACGGCGGTGTGCGGTTCGATGCTTTCAAGGTCTTTTTTTATCTGTTGCAACGCACAACGCCCACCGAGGAAGTCTTCCAATTCGGATTGTTTGATCCGTTCGACGGTGTCGCGTGCCTGTCGCAAAGATTGGTTTTTATCGCCGCCGGTTTGCCTTTTGGCTTGTTCCAGTAAGAGATCGGCTAGACTCAAATAAACCGGCTCCAAGGTCTCCCGAAACGAAGAACGGCCATTTTCGTATTCGACCGGTATGTCCAGCCGGATGGACTCAATATTTTCGACCGCCTTGCTGAAAGCCGTCAAGGCTTCCGGCTGGCGATTAAGCGACCGAAGCAAACGGCCTTGCTGCCAATGCAGTTCCAGCAGCAGGTCTTGGGGCTGCAAGGCTTGCGCAGACTGGATGGCCCGGTCATTCAGTTGCAAAGCTTCCTCGGTGCGTTGTTGGCTTTCATACAGGCCAGCCAGTCCCGCCAAAGCTTCTGTTAGCAGGCGCGGGTTTTTTGCAGCATCAAGGATGGCCTGTTGGTAACTCTGGTAGGCGAGTTTTAGCGCGTCAGGAAACTGGCTGGCTTGACTGGCAAGATTGACGAGCAATGCCGCCCGCACCTCTGGCTGGTTGATCGCGTTGATATCGGTGCTGATACTGTTGAGTTCGGCTAGACAGGTTTCTGTTGCCGCCAGTTTGTTTTGGTCCAAGCGTATGCCGAGTTGCAAACCCTTATCTTGTTGGGCAATTCGCAAGGCTTGCCCATAAAAACTGCTCGCTTCTTTCCTTTGCCCACTTTCAGCCCGTAGATTGGCCAGTGCGGCCAGCCAACGGGCACGGTCCAGGCCGGTATCTTGGTCTAGCTTAATCGCGCGTATCAATGCCGCTTCGGCATCAGGGAAGCGATGCATACGGTAAAGAGTTTGGCCCAGCAAACCCGCTGCTTGCGCCCGCTGTTGGTCCGTGCTTGCAGCATGGTCGGCATTGCTTAGGGTATCCAAAGCCAAGAAATATTGGTCTTGTCGTAAATACTGCCTGCCTTGGTCGATTAGCTGGTAAAAGTCGGCTTCTGCGCTTAAACCAAGCCTGGAAACCAGGAGTAAGACTAGCCAGAATAAATGCCAGAAAACTTGTACTGGTTCCCAAGCTCCAGCTTGGGAACCTTCGTCTTGCGAGTTCCAGCTTGACTTAACACCAGAAGCCGGAGCTTCCAATGCTGCATTCCCAAGCTGGAGCTTGGGAACGAGCAAAACCGTCATTTCGGCAGGGATGCCGAAATCCAGCGTCCAAGGATGGCAAACTCGGGGCCACGACAGATATTCCTGCAACCGTGAACATGAGACTACGGGATGGCATGTTACCTGAATCAAGCATTTGCACAACCGAATTGTTACCGTCCATGGCCTGGATTTCGGCATCCCTGCCGAAATGACGGATTTTTTCGGCTTTCCCTGACTTATATATAACGGCGAGAGTTGGGGCTTGGGAACGAGCGAAAACTCGTCGTTCTGGCATGGACCGCCGGAAGCCATATCCAGATGGCGCATATCCTGGAACATCCCTGTAACCTGGATACCGGCGATCCCTGCCGGTATGACGGCATTTTTCTTAACTTCAAAAAACATCTAAACGAGCCTGAAAGTGAATGCCATCATCTTGCAAATTGCCGGTTTGGTTCGGCTTGGGCTTGTTAATGGCATAGCCGTAAAAGAATTCGGTGGACAAAGGCTTGAAGTTCCAAGTGAAACCCATTCCGACAGAAAAAAGGGCGCTATTGTCTTCGCCACGGGTGAAGGCGCTGGGGTAGTCCCATGCCTTGCCATAATCCAAAAAAGGAATCAATAGCAGGCTGTTTTCGCTTCTTGCCGCGAAGCCAGTCCACAACGGATAGCGGTATTCCAGTGAAAGGTTGTAGCCCTCGTCGCGTACCCGGTAGTTTTCCCGATAACCTCGCACCGTGCCGACACCGCCAACCGCGATTTTTTCCAACGGCAACAAGGCAGCGTTGCTCAATTGGACATTGCCGCGCAACAGCACTTGGGACCCGTCGTTGCCCACCCGGTAGGCATATTGTGCCTGCCCCAGCCAAGCGAAATACTCGCTGCTGGGGTAGCCGCTTTTTGTGTAGGCCGTCGAGCCTAGGGCATGAATGCCCGCGCTGAAGGTGGAACGGAAGGCCAAGGCATGGGCATCCCAACGTTGGGTGAAATCTTGGAACACCCGCACCACGGTGGCTTGGTTGTGCCCTGTGGGTTCGCCGATGACAAACGAATAAGGTTTCCCTGCCAAGCTGGTTTCATTTTCACGCACGGCCAACATCACACCCAGCGACAAACGTTGGCGCAAGGTATTAATCAACGGATGGGAAATGCCGCCCTCCAGGTTGTGGACTTGGCTTTTGATATCCAGCTTGTTCGTCGGCGTTTCCACCACGGCAGAGTCGCCTTCGTCGAAATGGAAAAAGGCCGTGGTGCCCCAGTCGGTCAGGGGCAGCGTGAAACCGCCGGCATAACGGTCTGAGCCTGAACTGTGGTAATACATAAAATTCAAGGTCTCGCCCAGCCCGGTGAGGTTGCTTAACGATCCATCCAAGCCAATCGCTTCTGCGCCGATGGAAGGGGGGCGGTAGTTATTACCGAATAGGCTGAGATGATAGGCGCGAGCGCGGACCACCTCGACATCAAGAATGCCATAGCCTGGCGAGGCACCCGGCATTATCTTGCCATTCATCCGGCTGATCAAAGGGTCCGATAACAGCAGTTGGAAGCGGTCTTGCAGTTCTTGCAGATTGAGCGGTTGTTCAGTGTCACCCTGCAAGCGGTTTTCGATATAGCCCTTGCGCAAGCGTTCCTCGCCCTTGACCCTGACTTCATACTTGCCTTCGACGATATTGATATGCAATACGCCGTCTTTGAAACCATCCGCCGGGATGACCGCGCCGGAGTTGACATAGCCGTGGTCTATGTAATACCGGGTCAGGGTTTGGCGCAGTTCCTCCAACTCGGCCAATGTCGCCTCCCTTCCTTCATAATGATGGGCAATGGTGTTGAGTTCCTCTGCCTCGAATACAGTGTTGCCGGTGATTTCGATGTGTTTGACGGTAAATTTGCGGCTGGACAGGCTGGGGCTGGAAGGTTTAGGCGAAACAGGCGGAAGTGTGAAGCCTTCGGGTTTTTGCGTAGGCGCGTAAGGGGGCAAATAGGGCGGATACGCACTCGGACGGTCCATCGACTCCGCCCCGCCGACGGCCAAGGCGGGAGGGGATTGCATGGTCATCAAGGCAAGTACAGTGCCTATCTTGGCCAAAGGTCGAGCCATATTATTTTCCTTTTATGTTTGTTGTTGCGTTGATTTCCAAGCTCAAGTTCTCGCCGTAATATACAACTATGCCGAAAGCCCGTCTTTTCGGCATGGATGCCGACAAATTCGTCGGGAACGAATTTGGACGCGCGGAGCGCGGGGCGAAGCCCGAACCACATGGATGTGGTGAGCCAATCCAGGCCATGGATGGTAACCAGCTACCGCTTGTTGCTCGTTCCCAAGCTCCTGCTTGGGAATGGGGTTTTTGAAGCTCCGGCTTCCCGAAGAACGACCAAGCATGAGCTTGCAAGAAAAGGGTTCCCAAGCCGGAGCTCTCGACGTTTTACACAAGTCCGACCAAGCAAGAAACGTCGTCATTCCGGCAGGGATTGCCGGAATCCAGAAGCCATGGAGGGCAAACTCGTCGATAAGCAAGTGTTTGATTCTGGTAATTTCCAGTCCGCAGTTTCACCTCCCTGTGGACTAGATTCCGGCAATCCCTGCCGGAATGACGGGCCTCCAACCCTTGTGTATAACGGCGAGAGCCGGAGCTTGGGAACCAGCCAGAATTCCCTGCGTAGGGGCGGGTTCCAAACCCGCCCTTATTAATCTTTGCCTAAATGAGAATTGCTAACACTTTCCAACCCCACTTGCCTCAGCAAGTCTTTACGCCAATCTTTAAACTGGGCATCACGAGGATTGCTGTCGATAAGCCTAGCCACACTCTCAATCGCATCATACCAATAACCGGACTTAGCCAGTAACAAGACTAATTGATCTTCCTTCAAATGATTCCATTCAAGCCTTTCATCTTGCGGCAAGGGCCGATAAATAATGCCACCCCTAGCCACTTGGTCTGCCCTATCCTCGTCTTGGTCGAAGCTCAAAGAAACCGACCAGACATATTCAACCCCCGGTTCAAGCCGGTACTCCGTAAGTTGGTAGCTTTGGATACCTGAAACGGTTGGCATCGGAATCGCAGCCTCATACAAAGTCTTGCTCGAAGATGCCTTGCTAAGCGTAAAAGCCAACTTTCCATGTTCTGGGATACCCGAGATAAACCAGTACACCCTAGGTTGATCTTGACTGGTCCAAGCCGATTGCTTAGGTGCAATGACCGACAAATCCATCGTTCCGCCCCGTGTTCCGCCACCTACGCGCCTATCGGGCGCACCGCGCAAGGGCGGTTGGTAAACAGGCTTGGAAGCTGTCGGGGTTGGCGAGGTGGCATTTTCCGCCATGACTGAGCCAACGGACCAAAGCAAGGCAAAACTAATGATCAGGCCAATTCTGAAAATGACTTTCCTGATACCCTCCCTTTGTACTGGTTCCCAAGCTCCAGCTTGGGAACCTTCGCCTTGCAAGCTCCAGCTTGACTTAACACCAGAAGCCGGAGCTTCCAATTCTGCATTCCCAAGCTGGAGCTTGGGAACGAGCGAAAAAAATGCCGTCATTTCGGCAGGGATGCCGAAATCCAGGCCATGGACGGTAACAGGTCGGTTGTGCAAGTGCTTGATTTGATGGTTCCCACGGTCTCCGTGGGAACGCCCATACCGACGCTCCGCGTCGTGAACCGCAGGAGCGGTTCGGTCTGCATTTCCACGCCGGAGCGTGGGAACGATCAAAAATGCCGTCATTCCAGCAGGGATGCAAGAATCCAGTGCCATGGATGGTAACTTGAAAGTTGCGCAAGTGCTTGATTCAGGCAATGAACCAACCCGCAGATCCACATCCCTGCAATCTTGATGCATCAGGGTACATCCGTGTCCCTCACCCTTCGGGCGGCGGAGCCGTGCAAATCGGCTGTCCTGCCGATTTGTCCGGCGATCCATACCGGAATGACGGCCTAATTCAACAGCATTGAGGCTGGGAGGGGGGCGATCAAATAGCAGCGAAGCCTCTGAACGAAACATGGCATGCACCTCGGCTAAAACTTCAATATTTATGTGGGCTTAATGATCTTATAACCCATGCCAATGCGCAAGGTTTGAATTTATTTCGAGTGCAAATAAAAGAGGCAAGCTTAAGCTTACGGCGGTCCTTTTAAATTCTTTGCTCTTAACGTTGCGTCGTTGCGCCGTTGCGTGAGACAAAAAATCTTTGCCCATTGAATGACATGCCGAATTGCGATAAAGGCAAAAGAAGGTCTCAAGCAATGGCGCAACGACGCAACGTAAAAGCGCAAGTGGGGGGTGATATGGTGGGGCAGGTTGACAGAGACGGGCCTGACCGGTTTTTCCGCTCGCCGTCGCTCCCTTTGTCGACAAGGGCGTAAGAACTCCCAGCCTATAGGTCGGGCAACAGCTTCATCGTTGCCCGACATTCCAACGTCGGGCGTTCGCCTAAGAGACGCGCCCGACCTACCTACTAAAAAACGCCGTCATTCCGGCAGGGATTGCCGGACAAATTGGCAGGATAGCCGATTTGCTTAGGCTCCGCGGCCCGAAGGGTGAGGGACATGGATGTCCCGAATGCATCCAGTAGCCATGGAGGGCAAACTAGATTCACCTCCCTGTGTTCTGGATTCCGGCAATCCCTGCCGGAATGACGAATACGGCTAGGTTTTACAAATTGGCTAAACAATCTTGCTAATCAGGAAAAATATTGAATGCTGTGACCTAGGTCATAGGTTACCTAATGGATAGGCGTGTATTGTTTTGCTTAAGCCTAGAGAGGCTTAAGTGGTATTGATTGAAGTTGTTGCGCTTCGTAACCACTAGATCACGGTGCAAAAAAAAATCATGGCAGTGTGACTTAGATCACAGCGAGCGGTGATGGGGATATGATCAAATATACCCACATTAGATTCCAATATTGATAAGCGACTGAGTGTAATAAAGGTCATTATTAAGTCTTGAAATCTTTTCTCAGGCCGAATGAAAGATTGGCATTTTCTCTCAACTATAAACTTGGTGATTTATGACGATGAATAAAACTTTGCTAAAAACTATTGTGGGATTTGGCTGCGCTCTCGCTATGGCATCAACTTCACAGGCAGATACGATCAGTTTGACGTTTGAGGGTTTGCAAGATTTTGAGCCAATTAATACTTATTACGATGGTGGAAGCGGTGGTTTTGGGTCAACTGGTGGGAGCAATTATGGCATAACGTTTGGTTCAGATTCGCTTGCAATTATTTCGGGTGCGGATGGGGGAGCTGGCAATTTCTCTGGTAGCCCAACGATGCCGACAATTGCATTCTTTCTTAACGGGCCGGGAGACGTATTGGACAAGGCCAGCGGTTTTGCCAACGGCTTTTCTTTTTATTACTCTGCCGTCATTTATCCAGGCACAGTCACGGTTTGGAGTGGACTCGATGGTACGGGAACCCAGCTAGCATCACTCTACCTTCCCGTAACACCGGGTGGTGGCGCTGGATGCAGCTACGGATCATATTGCCCGTGGGTTGCCGCAGGAATTACCTTCCAAGGAATCGCAGAGTCCGCGCTCTTTAGCGGGACGGCAAATTACATTGGGTTTGACAATATCACGTTGGGCTCTGATACTCCGACTCCCGGCCCCACCCCCACCCCCATCCCAGCAGCTGTCTATCTAGTTGGCTCGGCCTTGGCTGGCGTATTCGGATTTTCACGCAGAAAAGCTAGCAGTTGCATATCAGCTTAAACCGTCAGTTTGACTGGTTTCCAAGCTCTAGGGTCGTAGCCTAGGTCGGGCAACAGCTTCATCGTTGCCCGACATTCCAACGTCGGGCGTTCGCCAAAGAGACGCGCCCGACCTTGCTACTCAACGCCCTTGGTTTCTATTTTCATTAGACTGGAGCTATATCATGAATCGAAATGCCCGAATCGCTTTCTTGTTCAGTGCCGCCTTTTTAACCTTCAGTGCCAACCCTGCTTGGGCGGGGCCACCACCGAACCCCACGTCTAGCGATACCTGCGGCGATACTGCCGGAGGGTCAAATGCGCTGAAAAATAATAACATCCCCTGCAATCCCCTGAATGCCAATACCGCCTTTGGATTCAATGCATTGACTTCGAACACCACCGGCACGGACAACGCGGCTTTTGGTGGCGGTGCGCTGTTCTTCAACACCACGGGCGTTTACGATACCGCCCTTGGTGCCGGGGCGCTGCTCAACAACACCGCCAGCTACAACACCGCCACGGGTGCCGGCGCATTGCTCAACACCACCACTGGTGGCTACAACACAGCCAATGGTGCGAAAGCGCTGTACTCCAACACCACTGGTAGCGGCAACTCTGCCAACGGTAGCCAGGCGCTTCAATCCAACACCACCGGTATTTACAATGTCGCCAACGGTGTGAGTGCTCTTTATTCCAACACCGCAGGCAATAACAATGTCGCCAACGGTGTCAATGCCCTTTTTTATAACACCACCGGTAGCGGCAACTCCGCCAACGGTTTCCAGGCGCTTCAATCCAACACCACCGGCATTTACAATGTCGCCAATGGCATCAACGCGCTTTATTCCAACACGACAGGCAGCAACAATGTCGCCAACGGTCCTGGTGCGCTGAACTCAAACACTACCGGCAATTACAATGTAGCCAATGGTTTGAATGCACTTTATTTCAACTCCACCGGTTTCAGCAACTCCGCCAACGGTGCTGCTGCCCTTTATTCCAACACCACCGGCAGCAACAATGTCGCCAACGGTATTAACGCTCTTTATTCCAATACCACCGGTAGTGTCAACTCCGCCAACGGTGCGAGTGCTCTTTATTCCAACACCACAGGCAGTTTCAATTCCGCGAACGGTTCCGGTGCGCTGTACTTAAACACCACCGGCAGTGACAATGTCGCCAACGGTGCGAGTGCTCTTTATTCCAACACCACCGGCAATTACAATGTCGCCAACGGTGTCAACGCTCTTTTCTACAGCACCACCGGTAGCGGCAACTCCGCCAACGGTTTCAGTGCGCTTCAATCCAATACCACCGGCAGCTACAATAGCGCAAGCGGCTCTTGGGCACTGTTCTATAACACTACCGGCAGCAATAACACTGCCAGCGGCAACGGTGCGCTGCAATCGAATACCACGGGCGGTAATAATACTGGACTG
The DNA here is from genome assembly GCA_003242955.1 of Candidatus Methylumidiphilus alinenensis. Taxonomy (GTDB): domain Bacteria; phylum Pseudomonadota; class Gammaproteobacteria; order Methylococcales; family Methylococcaceae; genus Methylumidiphilus; species Methylumidiphilus alinenensis. The sequence goes on along the minus strand of QJPH01000153.1, from coordinate 645 downwards.
GGCTATTATGCACTGCTGAACAATAAAACCGGAACCAATAACATCGCCATTGGTTATCAAGCGGGCAATAATGTGGTCGGTGGCAGCAATAATATCTATCTGGGCAACACGGCAACCCTTGACGAGAATGCGACCCTGCGTTTGGGGAGTGCGCAAACCAGTGCCTATATCGCGGGGGTGTATGCGCAACACACCAATAACTCGGCAGCTTCGGTGCCGGTTTATATCGACAGCACCGGCAAAATAGGAACCCTGCCTTCCTCGCAACGTTACAAAGATGATGTGCGCGACATGAACGAAGCCAGCCGCCGCCTGTTTGAGTTACGCCCGGTGACTTACCATTACAAACAACCCGCCGCGGATGGCAGCAAACCCATCGAATATGGACTGATTGCCGAGGAAGTCGCAAAGGTCTACCCTGATTTGGTGGTGCGTGGCAAAGACGGGCAAATCGAAACCGTGCAATACCACAAACTCACGCCCATGCTGCTCAATGAAGTGCAGCACCTGAGCAGGGCGTTGCAATTGGAAAAAGACCAAAACTTGGCACAAACGGAACAGCTACAAGCACAAGCCAATGCACTCAAAGCCGAGCAGGTGAGAAATCAAGCACAGGAAACCCAAATCCACTTACAGGGTAGCCAA
>QJPH01000567.1 GCA_003242955.1 Candidatus Methylumidiphilus alinenensis | reverse complement strand
CGATCAAGAGTTTGATTTCCGGCCATATGATTTGTATAAACTTGTGGAAATCCCGGATTCTCATATTCCCAATGTGCAAATGAACGACTCTAGGGGGAGGTTCAGATAGCATAGCCCAGTCGGAAAAATCCGCATCTTTGGTAACTATCACCAAGTCATTCTCTTTGGCATAACGCCAGATTTCAAGGTCAGTCCATGCTTCGTTGTGGTCAAATACATGCTCGCAATCCCCGTTGCGCCAGAGGCCAAAACGATAGGGCAGATTTGCATCAATCAGAAATCGGGACATTACCCTAGGCGACTCTGGCAAGATCGTATCGCCGGTCCATCATATCGGCAGCGAAACGCAAACAGGCCCGTATATCTTCCTGTTCAAGAGAAGGGTATTGCTCAAGAATGTCCGCATCGCTATCGCCCGCACTGAGGAACTCCAGGATGGTTTGCACGGCAATCCGCTTGCCCCTCAAAGTTGGCTTGCCATTGCAGATGGCAGGGTTAATAGTGATGCGTCCATCATAGAAGCTTAACGTGTCATTCATACTTTTACTCTTCGCGGGTGTTTATTTCGCGCAATTGCTCACGGCTGATGAGTTTGGCCAGTTCATTCATCTCGCTGGCCAAAACTTCAAGCAGGTCGTCACTGGTGAGAATTCCCTTCAATGCTCCGTGGCGGTCCACCACGGGAACCCGCCGGACACCTTTGACCCTCATGCGTTGCAGCGTGTCCCACAAACGGTCGTCTTGATGGGCTGTCACTAGTTCATAGCTCATAATATCCCCCAAAGTGACTTTGTCCGGGTCGAGTTCCTTGGCGAGTATTCCTATCACCAGATCGCGGTCGGTGATGATGCCAACCGGGGTGTCCGTCCCATGGGCATCTTCCTCCACCACAATGACGCAACCGACATGGTGGCTGCGCATCAGTTTGGCGGCTTTGACGATGGAATCTTCTTTCCTGGCGGTGATGGTGTCGCGATTGCAAAATTGGCCGACTGACATGGGATGCTCCATTGATGTGGTGTTTTAGCAAACTATATTTTCGCTGGTTTCCCAAACTGGAGTTTGACGAACCAGCATAACCCATAAATTCAACTACCTTAACTGATGTTACGCATGGAGTGGCAAAGCTCGCTTTGCCTGTCAAGGCAAGCCTTGACACTCCAAAACAAATCGCCGTAGGTCGGCAACCCATTGCCGGCAACAGTACCGTGGTCTGTGCGTAACATCAGTACCTTAAGAATACTGGATTACAGTTGCAACTCATTCTCAGCCGGAGCAGCCAGTTTGGCGACGGTCTCTTGGACTTTGTCGGTACGCACTCGGTCGAGATAGCTTTTAGATTTTTCCACTTCGGTTGACAGGGTGTCCACGGTCATTTTCATGTTTTCCAGTGCCTTCACCTTGAAGTTGGCAACCGTGTCCATGGTCTCGTAAATGTTTTGGAAAGCCTTTTTGAGTTGCTCTAAATTCACCGTGGAACTGGCGGCCTGTTGGTGTGTAAGGGTGGATTGTTGCTTCAACAATGCGGAGGTGCCTTCGATCATGTTGCTAGTGGTGGTGTTCAAGGCAGAGATTTGATCCAGCACCAATTTCTGGTTGGCAAGTGCTTGGGAGACAATGACCGCTGTGCGCAGTGCCGAAACCGTCGTCGTCGTGGCCCGTTCCACGCCTTTGATGAGTTCCATATTATTCTTGCGCACCATGTCCATGGCTAGATAACCTTGGATGGTCACAGCTAATTGGGTGAGCAAGTCTTGGACTTTTTGGCGGATGTAGAATAGCATTTCCTCCTTGACCACCCGGGCTTTTTCGGGGTCGGTGGCTTCCATATCGGCAATTTTGGACTCCAAGGCCGCATCCAGCTTTTTACCCATTTGGGCATATTGTTCTAGCTTTTGCATCAACTCCCAGGCGTTGACCTTTTCCTGTTCAATCGCGGCATTGTCCTTGCGCAATTCGTCTTGGCTATTGTAAAGCCCTTGGATGATGGCGTTGAGGTGGCTTTGCGACGACTGATATTGCCTGAAATAATCTTGGAGTTTGTTGCCAAAAGGAAAAATACCTAACAATTTGCGCGGCGAGAGCAGGTCACCCTGTTTGGTCGGGTCGAGTTTTTCAATGGTCGTCCGCAGTTCAAGCAGGCTTTTTGATACCTTGGAATTACCGTCACCTAGCCCTGAATCCAAGCTGGCAACAGGCCGTTCCAACAGGCGGTTGGAAATATTGGCCGCGGAACGGATTTGGTCGCTTCCCAGCGCGTGGATGCTGTTGACCTTGCCAATGAACTCAGAGCTGTGGGAGTCCAATTGAACGATGTTGTCGACAAAAGTCTTGACCTTATCGTCCAGCTTAGCGAGCGTGTTGCCATCCAGCTTGACCAATGAGGAAGCCTGATCCGGCGCGACAGGTTTGACGGGTTCGGGAGGCGTCAATGTGAGTGTTTCGGTTGGGTTTGCCACTGCGTTCATTGTAATAAAACCCTCGTTTGCGTTGGTGGGTTGTTGGTTATGACTGACATGCGGTTGAGCTTGTGGGCCTTGGTCATCGTTCAGCCCGATGGGTGAGTTTGTGGAGTGCGGCGACTCGTCGCCGCATGGTTCCGAAAGCGGCGACAAGTCGCCGCACTCCACATTGGGTGGGCTGAACGATGACCAAGGCCAGCTTGTTCAATGCTGGATTTCCTTATCTGACGTTGGAGAAAACACATCGGGGTGCTAAGTTGATATCCAATAAAGAACATCCCATCCAAAAGCCAAGCTGGTGCTTGGCGTTCCCATTGGGAGTGCCAAGCACCAGCTTGGCGATCTGATTTGCTGAGGTATTGTTCGTGATTTTCGAGGACAATTCATTTCAATTTTGGTGGATTTATTGTTAGAAATCACCTAAGCAGAAGGCACTTCGGGGGCTTGGCTCTTGATTCCCTTGATGACACCGGCAATAAGATAATGACCGGCATCCGAGTTGGTGCAACGGATTATTTCTATCAAGGCAGTGATCGGGGGAGTAATCCGGTCAGCGGGAAATGTGCGGATTTCTAGTGCCCTGCCCACTTCGACCGATTCGCTTGCTTCAAATAAAATGCTTGAGGCACTGATGTCCAGACATAGGGCATGGGTCTGGGTTCCGCTGGCGATACGCTTGAAACTCATTGCACAATTGGCTTTCATGCTAGAAAAATTAGGGGGTTCATTTTATTAACCAGAAGGGTTTGTCGCTATTTCTGCACACAGCGAATAAAATTATTGTCCATGCAAAGCCAGTTCGGCGCAAGCTTGAATCTTTACCCGTTGTTGCAACGGTCCAATCCTAGGAACCACCATGCCAGATATTCAGCGACCCCAACCCCATGAAAAATCGAGTTTTGCAGTACTAGCCCTAGGTGCTTTAGGCGTAGTGTACGGCGATGTGGGTACTAGCCCGTTGTACACAATGAAGGAAATTTTCAACCCGGCCTATGGGCTTTCCCCTGACAAGGGTACAGTTTTCGGAACCATTTCGCTTATTTTTTGGGCATTGGTGATGGTGGTTTGCTTGAAATATGTTATTTTCGTCATGCGTGCAGACAATCGGGGGGAGGGCGGCATCATGGCGCTAATGGCCTTGGTGTTGCGCGGTAGACGTAAGCCGAGCCAACGTGCCATTATCATTAGCCTTGGCTTGTTCGGTGCTGCGCTGTTTTACGGCGACGGCATCATCACCCCGGCAATTTCTGTGCTTAGCGCGGTTGAAGGGTTAGAGGTGGCTGCGCCAGCCCTGCATCCTTATATCATCCCCTTGACGATCGGTGTATTGGTTGGCTTGTTCCTTTTCCAGCGCATGGGCACTGATAAGGTCGGCAAGTTGTTTGGGCCGGTGATGCTGTTTTGGTTTGTCACTCTGGCGTGGATGGGCATCGACAGCCTGATCAAATCCCCGGACATTCTGCAAGCCTTGCATCCTAAGTTCGGGTTTGAATTCTTTCTCAAGCACCAATGGCACGGTTTCCTGGCCCTTGGCGCTGTCGTGCTTGCCTTGACCGGTGCCGAAGCCTTATATGCCGATATGGGGCATTTCGGCAGGAAGCCCATCCAATTCAGTTGGATATTCTTTGTGATGCCCGCTCTGCTGTTGAACTATCTAGGCCAAGGGGCGTTGATTCTGCGCGATCCTGAGGCCATCTCAAATCCGTTTTATCTATTGGCTCCCGAGTGGGCACTCTACCCTTTGATTGCCTTGTCAACGGCGGCCACGGTCATTGCTTCCCAAGCAGTGATTTCCGGTGCTTTTTCCATCACTCAGCAGGCCGTGCAGTTGGACTATATCCCGCGCCAGCGCTTTATCCATACCTCCAGTTCTGAAATGGGACAAATCTATGCCCCCTTCGTCAACTGGTTTTTACTGGTTGCAGTGTTGGCCTTGGTATTGGCTTTCCAGTCTTCAAGCAACTTGGCTTCCGCCTACGGATTTGCCGTCACAGGCACGATGACTGTCACAACCTGCTTGGCTTTCATCGCCGCCTTGGATGTTTGGAAATGGCAATGGCGCTTCGCCGTTTTGTTTCTATGCGTGTTCCTAACCATCGACTTGGCTTTTTTTGCCGCCACGGCAATGAAGATCGTCGATGGCGGATGGTTCCCGCTGTTAATCGGTTCCTTGCTATTCACGTTAATGACCACTTGGCGCAAGGGTCGGAAGATGCTTATTGGGTATATGCAAAAATCTGCCACTTCGCTGACCGTATTCTTGAACCAAATCAAGGAATCCCCTCCCATTCGCGTACCCGGCACCGCAATCTTCCTCTATAGCCGCCATCTGAGCCTTCCTTTCGCGCTGTTGCAAAACCTTGAATACAACAAAATCCTCCATGACCAAGTGATCCTTTTGACAGTCATCACCCAAGACATACCCTATGTCCTAGCCAAAGACCGTCTGGATGTCGAGGATCTTGGTCAAAATTTTTACCGTGTCACGATCAACGTCGGTTTCACCCAATCGCCGGACATTCCCCATGCGTTGGAGTTGATGATTGAGCAAGGTATCAAGATCAATCAGCATGAAGCCATGTTCTTCACTGGGCGCGAAACTTTGATTCCGTCATCCAGCCCCGGACTGAATGCTTGGCAGGAACGCATATTTATTTTTATGTTCCGAAACTCCTCCAACCCTATTCTTTATTTCGGGCTCCCCGCCAATCAAGCCTTGGAAATTGGAACTCTAATTGAAATTTAAGGGTTTGCAATGCAAATTCAATTGCTTTGCATAGGCAACCGGATGCCCGGCTGGGTCGTTGCGGGTTATCAGGAGTACGCCAAACGCATGCCGCGCGAATGCGAACTTAGGCTGCGGGAAATTCCACCTGGCAAACGCGGCAAGAATGCCGACATTGATCGTGCCGTCGAAGAAGAGGGGCATAAAATGCAGGCATCCATCCCCGCTGGAGACCGAGTGGTGGCTTTGGACCTAAGCGGTGTGGAATGGTCCACCGTACAATTGGCCGAGGCATTGTCGCGCTGGCTAGGGGATGGGCGAAATGTCACGTTGCTGGTGGGAGGGCCGGACGGGCTGTCCCAGGCGTGTCTGGCCCGGGCCGATGAACGTTGGCGGCTTTCCGCACTAACGTTTCCGCATCCATTGGTCCGCATCATCCTAGCCGAACAGCTTTACCGCGCTTGGGGTATTCTCCATAACCATCCCTATCACCGATGAACCTAAATCCACGCATAATCTTAGCATCAGCATCCCCGCGCCGCCGCGAATTGTTGGCACAAATTGGCGTTGGTTTTGATACCCTAACAGTGGAGGCCGACGAGACCCCACAACCCGGTGAAAAACCCGATCAGTATGTCCATCGGGTTGCCGCTGAAAAGTCCTTGCTTGGTCAGAAGTCATGCCAAGAGTCTTTTCCAGTGTTGGGCGCGGATACGGAAGTGGTTTTGGACGGGAAGATATTCGGAAAACCCGATGATTTTGACCATGCGCGAGACATGCTTATGCATTTGTCCGGGCGCGAACACAGGGTGTTCAGTGCCGTTTCGCTGCGCTTTGGAGGCAGCCACTGGCAAGCGTTGTCCATCAGCAGGGTGAGCTTCCGCCCCATCACCGAATTGGAAATCGAAGCCTACTGGGCCAGTGGCGAGCCACGCGGCAAAGCCGGTGCTTATGCCATCCAAGGATTGGGGGCGGTGTTTGTGGAACGTCTGGAAGGCAGTTTCTCAGGGGTGATGGGTTTGCCGCTATTTGAAACGGCGGGGTTGTTGCGGATGGTGGGTATTCGCATACCCATGCATCTCAAACTGCCACCAATCTAGGGCGGGGATGCTTTCAGTGGCAGGTTCAGAAATTTCAAGCGTCCATCCTGTTCAAAGCATAAACGGAGTCTATTTGCGCTTTTGGCCTCTTCCCGTGCAGGGAAAAACAATACGCCGGAGGCAACTTTCCCCGCTGGAATTTTGGGGTTGTGAAAGCTTTTTTCCTTCATGTTGTTGACTAGGCCGGCTCTTGGTCGGGCTTGAGTATTATTGACAGCCTGGAAACTACTGCTTACGGTCATGTCTAGTGCAAAACCGGTCAGCGAATCTAATTTATCCAACGCGGGCATTGAAGGGGGGTTATGTTGAAGGATGCCCTCACTTTGCAAACGTTCGATCACTTGCTCGATAGCCAGCAGAGGCCAAGCCTGTCCTTCCGAGTCGATGAGGAAGGTCTGCCGGGGAATTATTTTAACCACCGTGCCGCTGCGGTTGTCGACACTCAATTGCACGGGTAAAAAACCGGTGTTAACGATGTCAAATCCAAATTGGATATCGGATTGTTGGTGATTCAAATAAGCCAGTGCCTGAAAACGGATGCCGTCCGTCGCAACCGGCTGGGCTAGGCTTTCCGGCAAAGGGAGGGCTTCCTGCTTGCCCTGCTTAGAGTCGCAAGCGAGCAGCAGGCCGGCAATTGCAAACATAGCGAAACCGAACCGTAAGGTTTTTGTGCTGGCAGGGGGCATTTGTTGCATTTTTTTCATGTCTAATCGCCTATCAGTTCTATCCCCCCGCTTTTTCAAGGAGGGAATCAGTCCACATCCCCAGTCTGGTCCAAACGTGACAGGAAACGGGGACTTAGGTGATATCCAATGAAGAACATCCCATCCAAAAGCCAAGCTGGGGCTTGGCACTCCCTGACGGAACGCCAAGCCCCAGCTTGGCAAGGTAATTTGCGGAGGAGTTGTTCGTGATTTTCGTGGACAATTCATTTCGGTTTTGGTGGATTCATTTTTGGAAATCAACTTATGTCGGGTGTGTAACAGCAATTCTGATTTATATTATAATAATACGCCAAAACTTTAGCCCTCAGACTTTGCCCTTAAAACTATGACCGAATCTAATCTCGCTTTATCCAGCGCACAAATCGAACTGCATAGGTTGCGTACTTTTGCGTCCAGTCAAGTGATAGGACAGGAAGTGCTGATCGAGAGAATGCTTCTTGCCCTGTTGGCAGACGGGCATATCTTAGTGGAAGGTGCGCCAGGGCTAGCAAAAACCCGCGCCATCAATGTTCTCGGCAAGGGGGTGGAGGGGGATTTTCATCGCATCCAGTTTACCCCTGACTTGTTGCCAGCCGATTTGACAGGAACCGATATTTATCGGCCACAAGACGGTTCCTTCCATTTTCAGCAGGGTCCGTTGTTCCATAATCTAGTTTTGGCAGATGAAATCAATCGTTCCCCAGCCAAAGTACAGTCGGCACTTTTGGAGGCCATGGGGGAGCGTCAAATCACTGTGGGCAGCAAAACCTATCCTCTGCCATCCCTGTTTTTGGTGATGGCGACGCAAAACCCTATTGAACAGGAGGGTACCTATCCCTTGCCCGAAGCCCAGCTTGACCGTTTTTTGCTTTATGTCCGTATCGGTTATCCCGAGGCTAGGCATGAGCGGGAAATTTTACATCTGGTACAGAATGAATCACGCGGCAAGGCCGGGGGGGGCGGTCTACTGACTGACTTCGAACCGATTCCACAAAGGGTTTTGTTTCAGGCCCGGACGGAAGTGCTAGACCTGTTTATGGCCGAACCTTTGGAAGAATATCTTTTGCAATTGGTGTTGGCCACGCGCAAACCGGGTGCCTATGGCGAGGATTTAGGGCGATGGCTACAATACGGCGCAAGCCCTAGGGCCACCATCGCACTGGATCGTTGCTCCCGTGCCAGGGCATGGCTTAATGGGAGGGATTTCGTCACACCGGAAGATATCCAGTCTATCGCCTATGATGTGTTGCGTCATCGCCTCATCCTGTCGTATGAAGCAGAGGCTGAAGGTGTTTCGACAGACCAATTCATACACGAATTGATTCGTCGTGTTGCAGTTCCTTAATTGATTCAACAAAGCCAGGAAAATGATGATGAAGGCGTTCCAGCGGGACTTTATCAGCTACGCCATTGATTGTGGTGTGTTGCGTTTCGGCGATTTCATCTTGAAGTCTGGCCGACACAGCCCCTATTTTTTTAATACTGGGTTTTTCAATTCAGGTGCGCGTCTGGCTAAGTTGGGCGAGTTTTATGCTGAGGCTTACCTCCACGCCGACATTCGTGCCGATGTGCTTTATGGACCCGCTTATAAAGGCATCCCTTTGGTAAGCACCGCTTCAATCGCGCTGGCCCGCGCTACAGGTCAGGAGGTGCCTTTTGCATTCAACCGCAAAGAGGCCAAGGACCACGGCGAAGGCGGCATACTGGTTGGAACCCCGCTTCGGGGCAATGTGTTGATATTGGATGATGTGATTACCGCGGGAACGTCTGTGCGAGAATCTGTGGAGATCATCCGCAATACGGGTGCTCAGCCTTGTGGAGTTCTTATCGCGTTGGATCGCCAAGAAAAAGGGAAGGGCGGGGTTTCGGCCATCGAAGAAGTTGTGGAACACTATGGCATTCCAGTTTACGCCATCATCACACTAACCAATATAATCGAATATCTTGAAGGGCTTGGACAACCCGCACAGTTGGCTGCCATATTGACTTATCGCGAACTATATGGCGTTGATGACAACTGATGACGATTAAAGCCGTTACTCGTCTATTCTTGTGTATTTACCTAGTAGCTGAATCATCCTTCTGTGCGCCTGAAATTTTTGCGGGTACGTTTCGTTGGGTGGATGACCAGGGCATGGTCCACTATACAGATCAGGTTCCACCAGAGGAGTCCAAACGCCCCCACGCCAAACTAAATCCCGAGGCACAAACCATTGAGATGGTCGAAGGGCAGAAAACCCCGGAGCAGTTTGAGCAGATCAAGCGTCTTAACCAATTGCGCATCGAGCAGCAAAGGATTCTTTCGCAGCAGAAAGACAGTGATCTGTCTTTGCTGAGAACCTACCGAAGTGTGGAAGAAATGCAGATGGCGTTGCAGAATAAGATCAATACCATAGACTCAACTATAAAGATAGCCGAGTCCAATCGACAGCGTCAGGAGGAAAATATTCGGTCACAAGTCAAGCGGGCGGCGGAAATGGAAATCACCGGCCAGCCTGTTCCCAAAAATCTCCGCGACAACATTGAGTCCACGCGTCGGCAGATTGCCACCTATCAGGAGAAAATCAGATTGTTTGAAAATTCCAAGCTGGAGATCATTCTTTCATTTAACAAGGGGTTGGAGCGTTTTAAAAACTTGGAAAACTTAAAGCTTCATCCTGAGTACGGTAGCATAGAGTGGCATCCTCAAACTGCTGATGCCGATGTTGGCGTACTTAGCGTAATCACCTGCAAACCATCGGTTTGTAGTCTGGCCTGGGGCTTGGCCAAGGAGTACATAAAGTCCGTTTCAAACAAGGTGCTGGTGACTGAAACCGAGACCATATTGCAAACTTCCAGCCCCCGGAACGAAACTGAGTTGGCTTTGCTTGTGGTGCGCGTCCCTGGAAAAACCAGCGATTCCCTTTTCCTTGACACTTCCTGCCATACGTCTAGCATTGGAGACGAGTATTGCACTGGTGAGGCAGTGAAACAAATCCGATCCAACTTTGCACCCTACATTGAGAAGGGTTTAGCGGCAGGAGGTCGATAGCCATAACACGGAGAATAGCGATGTTTGTAATTAGTACAGAGCAGATGAGCTTATTCAAGGAAGCTGCATTACGCTCTTTTCAAAATAAAATGCTTGATCACCTTCGTGATTTTTCACCTCTTTTGTTTGAGGCTGTCGGCGAAGAGCAAATGGGCAAAGCCATCCAGTTTGGCATTGACCAGGCTGGGGGTCATGGCTTTAATCTTCGTGGACCAGTCCAGTTTTATCTGGAGTTGATGCTACTGTTCGGCAGCCATTTCGACAGCGACCCGCAATATTCTTGGGTGGGCAAGATTTTAAATGATCAAGATTCAGGGTCACAAATGCAGCGGGCCGAAATGCTTTATGAAAAAGCCATAGACTACCGGAAAAAGGTGGCCGGACCCGATGATACCTACACCTTTGAAGCCTTGAAAAACATTGGCTTCATGGCCCGGCAGCCTCTCACCGTGTCTAAAAACAATTTTACCCAAGATATGCTGCAAGTGATTGCTTCCCTCTATCCGCAAAAAGCCGCCTATGTTGGTAGGGAAGGGCTTGAAGCCTTGATCCATAAGGCCATGGGCGGCGCGCAGAGGCAGCGTTTCACCACCGTTCGCGGGGCAGTTTTGGTTACACTATTGATGTTCGCCTTTGGCCATGGTTGCGGTGTCGATCCGCTCTACCCTTGGATCGCCAAGTCGCTTAAAAACGAAACCCAGCCCGACCCCGATCTCAGGGCTAGGCATTTGGAAAAGAATGCTTTGACGTGGCTTGAGCATGTACTGGCGAACTTTGATAAGGATGCATAATCATGACAAGAAAAAAAGATCCGACATCTCCCAATTCTGTTTCCGGCGGTTCTACACCTATCAATAGCCCCACAACGACGTGTCCCCTGGCAGACAAGATCAAGATCGTCGAGTTAGTTGAAGTCGTTGCTTTCAACGGGTCAGAAAGCACCCAACCGGCTAACGGGCGAAAACAGTATATTAATCTCGACAATACGGTGCAAACGGATGCCCCGCACCCTGAGTACGGTCGGTCTATTCGTCTTAAAGCACGGGTTGAATGGGTGTCTGACAATAAATCCAAATCGCTTTCCGGTCAAACTGTCTATTGGTATTCAACCTCCGGTGGTGGCAATAAAACTGGGTTGACTGGGGGCGAGCAAGAAGGCTTCGGATCGGCTGGAGGCGGCAAACAGACCACTTGCAGCACCGATGATAAAGGTTGGACGGGGGTGGTCAGTTTTTATTTGTCCCAATATGGCGGAGACAAATTCGATTTAAACGCCACCGATGATAGCGGCTATAAAGGCGGACTCAAAGCGGGGACATATATTGTCTGGCGAAAACTCTGGTTCGAAGTGGATACCATGAAAAAGCGCGGCAGCGGTACACTGGACATGGATCACGCTAATCTGCCTGCCCTGTATGAACCCTGCTTTATTGAACTGGAAAAACAGGGAACGGATAATCAACCGGATAACCTATGGAACGTTGAGACTTCTGGCCTTCATGCAGTTGGGAACGATTATTTTGGAGCCGAAAGATCGCCTTTCCAATCCCACGAGTTCGGTATCGATCATCAGGCCGACAGGCAGGATGGCGACCTATCGTTTGACATGGTTGCCAATGTTTTCACTACAGGGACAACGGAGTCCTATTATGTCTACGATGGTTCCGATACCTGGCTAAAAACCGCTCAATACAAAGATGGCAGTGTTTGGAAAAATTTGGACAAGGGTAAAGTGACTTTAGTGGGTGCCAGTCCCGTCTATAAAAATATAAAAGTGGATCTATCATCCGGCCCGGTGACACCCACGGCTTCCGTCCCGATAACGGTGAAACTGGAGTTCATCAAATCCCAGGAATGGTCAGGCGATGGATCCAATACCCCTCATGCCATGATAGCCATGGGTTATTGGTACGATACGGAAACCGTGTCGGAAGCCAAGAAGAGAACCTTGGGGACGATGGCGCATGAGCTAGGCCACTTAGTCGGCATGGTCCCCACAACCTCTTCAACGCATATCGACACAGGGACAGGGGATCATTGCACGGATACCGGCTGCGTCATGTATTACACAAACACCACAACCCGAGGCAATAATTTTTGTGCCGTTTGTATCGAGGTACTTAAAAAAGCAGATTTGACGACATTCAAGGGCGCGTTTACCCACACCAAAGGGCCAAAGGCATGAAAGCCTTCACGCTTTCGCTGGTTTCGTTAAATTATACGCTTATCACAAAGCTTACAGCCGCTATGCTGGTTATGTTTTTTGTCACCGGCGGGGCGAATTCGAAAGAATCCATTGAGGACACAAAAATGACCTATCCCAATTACCAAGCATCCAGTAACAGCCCAATCCTGACTGATCGCGAGACAGGCATCAAGGCATCTTTCGCCAATCATGCCACCCAGGCTGTTTTTTACGCCTCCGACCCTTGGCCGTTGTTCGGAAGCTATCGAGTTGGACGGGAAACGATAACCGAGTTTGGTAGTGAGATTGATTCACATGTGCTGTTGGTTGTCACAAACAAAGAAAGTAAAGGGATTTACACTGGGCGCATCCTGAAGGACGACCTCCCCCCAAAAAACGTGGTTGATACAGCAGACCAAGGAGGTCGGGTTATTTCAACAGGTAGCCACTTCAACGTCGATCTCAAGGCTCAATGCAGGATTCCGGGTAAGCAGGGCAAATATTGGGTCGTTGTGCTTTTAGGAAAGCTTGCCTCGCCAGTTTTGGAATTCGAAGTCAAATGATACGAAGGCGTTGAAGTTGTCTGTTATTATTGTCGCATGACCGATTCCCAAGCCACGAACAAACCACAGATTATCGAAATTGACGAGAATGGCGCGGGCCAGCGCATCGACAATTTCTTGTTCACCCGTCTAAAGGGCGTACCCAAAAGCCATGTTTACCGTATCTTGCGCAAAGGCGAGGTTAGGGTCAACGGTGGGCGATGCCAAGCCGAGCGACGCTTGGAAGCGGGTGATAAACTGCGCATTCCCCCCTTGCGAGTAGCCGTGCGGGAGGAAAACACTATTCCAGAGGCACAGGTGCGACAGCGTCTTGAAGGTCGTATCCTGCATGAGGACGAGGATTTTTTGGTGATCAACAAACCAGCGGGGATGGCTGTGCATGGTGGCAGCGGACTCAGCTATGGTGTCATTGAGGGGTTGCGCGCACTGCGCCCCCAAGCAAAATTTCTGGAATTGGTGCATAGGCTGGACCGTGAAACCTCAGGTTGCCTATTAATCGCCAAAAAGCGCAGTGCTTTGCGGCATCTCCACGAAATGTTCCGTGAAGACCATCAGGTTAAAAAGGTTTATATTGCTCTGTTGACCGGGGTGTGGGCGAGAAAAAGCCTGTTGGTCGATGCACCGCTGAAAAAAAATATCCTGCAAAGCGGAGAAAGAATGGTTAAAGTGGCAAGGGACGGCAAGCCCGCTCGTACCGAATTCCGCCGGTTGCGCAAATTCGCCTCCGCGACACTGGTTGAGGCCAGTTTGTTTACCGGCCGCACCCACCAGATTCGAGTCCATGC
>QJPH01000575.1 GCA_003242955.1 Candidatus Methylumidiphilus alinenensis | reverse complement strand
GGCATCGGCCAGAACGCCTCGGGCGTGATCACCACCACCGGGACGGGCAAACTGACCGGCGGCAGCAGCGCGGGCAACGTCACGCTGGACCAGGGCAACACCGTCGCCAACCTCGGCGCGTTCAACGTCGCCAGCGGCACCTTCACCCTGAACGACACCACCGGCGGGCTCAACGTCACCGGCGCGGTGACCACCAACGGCACCGGCCTGGCCTCGATCACCACCACCGGCGGCAACCTCGCCGTCACCACCGGCTCCGTGGCGGGCTTGGGCGTCACCCTCACGACCACCGGCAACGGCAACGGCATCACCCTCAACGGCGGCATCAACGGCAACGCCGGCGATGTCACCCTCAAATCGGCGAGCCTCATCAGCCAGACCGCGACCGGCCTGATCAACACCACCGGCACCCTGACCGGCAGCGCGGCGACCAGCGCGATACTCGACCAGGGCAACGCCGTCGCCAACCTCGGAGCGTTCACGACTAACGGCACCTTCACGCTGGTTGATGCTTACAGCAGCGGTCTGACGGTGACTGGGGTAGTGACGACTAATAAAGCAGGGGATGCCAGCATTAGCAACACGGGATCTATAACAATCGATGGCACATCCCCGCACTCTGGTTCCGTGACAGGCTCCAATATCACCCTGACGACCACGACTTCCGGCAGCAACATCATCTTGAACGGATATGTGACCGATGCCAATGTTGGGACTGTGACCCTGAACTCTGCTGGCGATATCAGCCAGAACATCAACGGTGTAATCACTGCGACTAACCTAGTCGGTAGTACAGGCAGCACAGGAACGACCACGGCGGGACTTTACTCAGCAAACAATCTAATTGCCAACCTTGGCACTTTCACCACCCACGGCGATTTCGCTTTGAAAGACACGCTAGGCGCGGGGTTGAACGTCACAGGCACTGTGAATAGCGGCACGGGCAGTGTGGTTCTAAATAGTGCCAGTGCTATCACCGAAAACCAAGGGGCAAGCATCACCACAGGAACCGGGGCTAACACGGGGTTGCTATTGCTCGGCACTGGCATTCTAGACTTTTACACTTATGGCTCGTCCAATTCCATCCCCATTCTAGCGGCCTATACCACGGGTACTAGCAGCATCCAATTTATGGATAACCGTAGTTTAGTCGTGGGTACGGTCAACGATTCACTGACGGGGACACCGGCGGCTCAGAAAACGGGCATCACTGCCACTGGTATGGTGGAATTAGCGACCACGACTATCTCGGGCGGCAATATCAATGGTGATGGCAATGGTGCGGCTAGCGCTAGGATCACCACTACGGACACTTCAGCCGCTGGGGGCGTGATACTTAATGCGGCGGGGGGTATCGGCATAGCTGCGCCTGTGTATACCACCACTACGGCAGGAACTAGGTTGACTGGAACCCGATTAAACCTCACATCCAACGGAAATGGAACAGCGGGTGACATCAGTTTGATCGAAGACAATACGCTGAATGCCAGCCGGATTAATCTTGTCACCAATGGTTCAAGCGTTGCCGGTAATAGAATCCTAGTCACGCTGGGTACTTTGGCCAAGAACACGTTCATTGTTGATAGCAGCAAGGGTACACCCAGCGTTGATTTGACGCTGAATGCACCCAATAGCAGCATAGTCAATTCGGCTGTGGCAGGGGTTCCCACGACCTTCACGGTCACGGCCAATACATTGACGCTGCAAGCAGGGGTTGCCATCGGAGGAACCGTCACCGGCGCTGACCCGATTAATACGGCGGCGGCGGCAATCAACGCCATTAGCAGCGATTCCGCGCTAGGTGGCACGGCTACTGTAGGTGGAATATACCTGTCAAATAACCAGACAACCAATTTGACAGCTTTGGCAACCACTATCGGTGGAAGCAGCGGAGCCATTGATGTGGCAAACACCAGTGGCATGCTGACTGTCGGCTCCGGTGGCGTGACTTCAAGCTTCAACACCGTCTATTTGCACAACCCGTCTACCGCATTGTCTGACGGCATCACCTTGGCCACTGGCAGCACCGTCACTGGTTACGCATCCGCAGGCAACACGGCAGTCTCTTTGTCAGCCGACCAGCTTTTCGTCAACAAATCAGGTGCGTCTGCCGTAATCGCGAACGGTGGTGGACGTTGGTTGGTGTACTCCAGCAATCCGGCAAATGACACCTTCGGACCGGTGGGCAGTATTTTGATCAGTGGTAATTATGCCTTGTGGAATACGAGTTTCAGCAACTATCCCATCACGACATTGACTGGCAACCGCTACCTATTCGCCTATCAGCCGACAGTCTCCTTCATACCGGACAACTTGTCTAAAACCTATGGTCAGGATTACACCACGCAAGTAGCAAATGTGACAGTAACTCCGAGTGGTTTCTATTCAGGCAACGGATCAGGCAATGCTTTTATTCAAGAAGATGCCACACATAACACATTCACTGGATCGACTGTCGCTACATCAACGGGTTCCGCTGCGACGGCCCATGTGAGCGGTAGTCCTTATCCCATCACCCTGGCCCTAGCCACACTCGCCAACACCAACGGCAATGCAATAAATTTGGGTAGCAGCCAACTCATCGTCAACCCTGCTCCTTTGACTGTCACTGCCAATAGCACCAGCAAAAACTATGGACAGACTGTCACCTTCACGGGTATCGAATTCGGTTCCAGTGGTCTTCAAATCGGCGAGACCATTGGCAGTGTTACCCTAGCCAGTGCCGGTGCGGCTGCTACTGCCCATGTACTAGGCAGTCCGTATACGATTATCGCAAGCAACGCTACGGGTGGCACCTTTACCCCTAGCGACTACGCGATTAGTTATGTCAACGGCCTACTGACCATCAACCCGGTGCCGTTGATAGTCACTGCCAACAACGCCAGCAAGACCTATGGCCAAACGTTGACCTTCGTGGGTACCGAATTCACTGTGACGGGGCTGCAAAACGGGCAGACCGTCGGCAGCGTCAGCCTTGCCAGCCTTGGCGCGGTCGCAAATGCCATAGTCGGTTCCAGCCCCTATCCCATCATCCCAAGCAACGCCACAGGGGGTACTTTCACCCCAAGCGATTACTTATCCATCAGCTATGTCAACGGATTGCTAACCGTCAATCCGCTGCCTGTCATAATTACGGGTAGTCGCATATACGATAGTACGACCAACTTGGCCGGTACGTTGTTCAGCGCCACCAATAGATTGGCGGGTGACTCGCTTAGCTTTGGCGGTAGTGCCACGGCTGATAGCGCTAATGTGGGAACTTACACTGTCAAAGGCTTGACACCTAACAGCCTCAACATTGCCAATTTGACTCTCGGCGGTGCCAGTGCTGGCAACTATACTCTCACGGATGCCACCGGTAACGGCACTATCGACTATCGTCCCATCACTCTCACGGCGGGTAGCAACTTTCCTGGCACACGGAACTACGGCGACACCACAAACCCGACACCGACGGTTCCGGCGGAATATACGGTAGGCGGTTTGGGCATGGCGGGTGGCGAAAACGCCAAGACCTTGCTTGGCTTTACCGTTGGCAGTGCGGCGAACAGTATTACGCCGGCCGGTGTCTATCTGCCCGGTACGCCGGTCGCTTACAAGGTTAGCGGCGTGGGCACTGGCATCAACGGCAATTACCAGATTACTGCCATCAAGGATGGCACCTTGACCATTTCGGCCAAAGCCTTAGTTCAGGAGCTTGAACCAAAGCCGGCCCCTAACTATCCTGTCAATGCGTCTGGAAATACGGTTTTAGATGGATATATAGGAGATGAGGATAGTCCTATTAGTATAACTCGGATGTTAATTAACCTTTTTAATGGGAATAATTTGTATTATTTGCCTCAGTCACAATTAATGGCTAGTAATAGCAATCAAAGAGGATCTAGATATCCTATCAACTTACACCACTCATTTCGCAGTAGAACGATCACAGCTTCCAGAAATCCCATGAGGGCTATGATGCATTCGGATAAGTACGGATTGAAGCCGTTCGGGTGGGGGCTATCCGATATTGGTCAACCCGACTTGATCGCATCTGGATTGGTACTCTCCAAACAGGAACGGGATTTGTCTAAGATGATGGGGCTAAAAGTACCCGGAATTGAGCCAGAACGATTGAAAGAAGCCGGATTGGAACGCTCCGGATTTGATATCGATGAGCATGGGAGGAAATTGAATCCAAGCGGATTGGAAGCAGCCGGTTCGAAGCTGTCTCAATTGAATGCAAAGGAATTGAGAAATTACCGATTGACAGAGTACGAAGAGGTGAATATTCTAATTCAGCCGAATATTCCAGTCAGAATTAAACCCTTTGACCCCTTTGTCGAACCCAATAAGATTGATTTGACCGATAAGGCCAATAAAATCAAGTGGGGCGAAGCCGATACCGGACTGGAATCGCTCAGAGACGTGCCAACTTGGGGGTTGCTAGACAATCGATTAATTAAGTATCCATCAAATAAATATCAGCCTTAGGTCGGCGGGTTAACAAATAATATTACTGCCATTTCACTCGGAGTTGGGTGATTTTGTAGTGATTAGGGAGTACAGTGGTTTTAATATCAGTTGATTATATTGATTATGTTTTGAAATAGTTGGCGGCAAGGGTTTGCCGCCCTACAGCCCTTGTAACGCAGTAGGTCGGCAACCCTTTGCCGACATGGGCGTATATATGTAAGAAACAAGTAGATATAAAAAACGCTGTAATTGTGCAATTGACCTAAACTATTTTAGCTATTACCCAAATCTTTAACCAGAATTTTAGAGTTCCTCTGCGGATTGTAACGGGCTTGCCTAGTGGGAGGAAGGCTGGCGACCCTGGCAAATTCGAAGCCATGCTCTCTAAACCAGTGCGTGGTTTGCGTGGTCAGCACAAATAATTTTTTAATCCCCAACCCATGTGCTTTCGCCTCCAAGTATTCCAATAGCCTTTCGCCCCGGTTGTCACCGCGATATTCCTCGCGCAATGCCAAACAGGCCAACTCCCCGGCAGACTCTTGCGGGTAGTGATGCAAGGCGGCGCATCCTAGGATCATGCCATCCCGTTCGATCACGCTATAAGTGGAAATTTCCGTTTCCAAATGTTCGCGTGAGCGTTTCACTAGGATACCTTGGTTTTCCAAGGGAACAATCAATTCAAGAATGCCTCCAACATCTTTGATATCGGCTTGGCGCATGGTCTCGAAGGGGGATAGGCTGACCAGCGTCCCTAAACCGTCGCGGGTGAACAACTCTAGCAGTGCCGCCCCGTCAATGCGTCGATTAATCAAATGGGTACGCAAAACGCCACGCCTACAAGCATTGACCGCCGATTTAAGGTGCGGAATGGACTCTTCTGCCAGCAAGCCATTCCGATCAAGCAAATTTTCTGCCTCATCGGTGGTGATTTGTCGGATAGGGCTTCCGTCAGTGAGATTGGCACAATCCTGTTCGATCAACAATACCAATTTTTCTGCGCGAAGCGCGACGGCAACCGAGGTGGCGACCTCTTCCGCGCCCAGGTTGAAAACTTCCCCTGTGGGCGAATAGCCGATAGGGGAAAGCAGCACAATATCGCCTTGGTCCAACTGGGCACGTATCCCCTCCGCATCAACCCGGCGCACTTCACCGGTATGGCCGAAATCCACCCCGTCACGAACGCCCAATGGTTTGGCAACGACAAAATTGCCAGAAGCGACACGAATTCTCGCTCCGGCCATGGGCGAGTTTGCCAAGCCCATGGACAGTAGGGCTTCAATCTCAACTCGCACGATGCCGACGGCCTCCTTGACACATTCCAATGCAGCCGCATCGGTCACGCGCAAGCCATTGAAATAGCGCATTTGGCAAGCCCTTAGATTCAGCCGCTGCTCCACCTGCGGACGCGCACCATGCACTAAGACCAGTCGGATTCCCAAACTGTTGAGCAGCGCGAAATCATGCACCAAGTTGGCGAACAAACCGTCAGCCAAGGCTTCGCCACCGAACGACACGACAAAAGTCCGCCCACGATGGGCATGGATGTAGGGAGTTGAATCCCTGAACCAACTGACGAAGCTAGAATGATCGGGGGACGGATTATTTTCCACTTTGCCTTTCCTTTTCTTCCTCAGTAAATTTTCGCAAGCGTTCATCAATCACAGAGTTGAGGTAAAAATTATTATTTCCCGCGTATTTACGCGCAAGATTCATATGGAGTAAAGCCACATGAGTCTGTCCATCGGCATAGTAAGCTTCCCCCAGATAGCGGTGAGATTCAGCCTCGTTCCTCAATCCGCTGTAGGCTTTCGCCAACAACTCATATATATCCGGTGTGACATTTTTGTGGATCATCTCTTCCAGCAGTTTGCGAGCCGGTTCTGGTTTTTTGTCGAGCAATAACGCATTGATATAATTTAGCTTAATTGCCGTATTTTCGGGGAATCGCTCACGGGCTTGGGCGAAAACCTGCATGGCCTTGGCGACATTTTGCCGGTCCATTTCCGCTTTGGCCAAGGCGTTTATGAAATGAGATTGATGAGGATACTCCGCCGTCAATTCTTGCAATAGCTTGATCCCTTCATCGGCATGGTCGTCGGCGACCAGCGCCAAGGCCAAGCCATAACGCGCCACATCCTGCTGCTGCTGGGTTCCTTGATTGCGGATGCCTTGGAAATACGCAACCGCTTCTTTAGGATTACGGGTAAATTGCACCCGTACCTTAGCCCGGATCACCTGATATGTGAAGCTGTCTGGGTATTGGCGGTAGGGGTATTTTTCCGCCCGGCTGCGGGTTTCAGCGATGCGCGAGACGGTCACCGGGTGGGTAAGCAGGAATTCCGGTGTCCCATGCCCTGAATAACGGGTAGACTGCTGCATACGCTCGAAGAATGTGGGCATGGATCGCGGGTCGAATTCCGAACGAGACAGAATCTGCATTCCCACATTATCCGCCTCGGCTTCGTTTTCACGGGTGAAATTAATCATCGCCTGGGTGCCTGCCCCCATGGCGGCCATTGCCAAGCCTTGCCCGGTATTGCCCGAGGATTGGCAGCCTGAAGTGCTTGACGCGCAATAGGCCTGGTTTGCATAGCTTGAGTTGGCCATTTTTGACCCGATCAACATGGCGACTAACATCGCGGCAAACGAGACCAGTTGAATACGCCCTTGGGCCTGGAAAGCACGATAAAGATGTCTCTGAGTGACATGGCCGATTTCGTGACCTAGCACCGAGGCCAGCTCGCTTTCTTCTTCAGTCACTTGGATCAGGCCAGAATGGATGCCAATGTAGCCACCCGGACCTGCGAAGGCATTGATGGTGGGGTCCTCAACTACAAAGAAATGGAAAGCCTGCGTCGGATTGGATGAATTAGCCGCCAGTTTCTGTCCAATAGTTTGGATGTATTCACTGACTTCCGCATCTTCGCTGACAGCCACCTCGCCGTGCAGGCTACGAAAGAAAGCCTCGCCCAACTCTATTTCCTCTGCAGGGGTGAAAACAGTTCCTGAAGGGTCGCCGATTTCTGGCAACTCTTGGCTGCGAGGCATCTCGTAAGGTGTACCCGTATAAGGCGTTGATGGTTGCACGAATAGGTTATTTAAGTTGATATCCAATGGTTGTTTCTGAATATGTTGGGTCTGGCCCAAAGCCAATGGGACCTGGGATGCGATTAGAAAAACACTTAAGAATTTGCTTGGTTTGAACATGGTGTGCAGCTTGTCAACGAGTTTGTTGCCATGGGTGGAAACGGGGTGCTATTATCCGAGTCTGCGCGATGCCTAACGATCCTGCCTGCGAGCGTTTAAAAAAAATTTGTGAAATTCGCGATCCAAATAAATTCCGCCCCTTGGGAAAACCAAAGCTGTGAAACTGCCTATCAGTTTAGCAGAGCAGCCCTCCGTATGGGTCATCAAATCCAGCGGATTTTTTTCTACTCCGAGGGTGTCTATAACGGCTTGCGCTGGATGACTCCCCCTGAGGAAGAAGCACCGTTGCTTAGGCGATGGTCTGCATTGGCGACGGAGCAGGGCATTGATTTGGTCATTTGCATTTCCGCCGCGCAAAGGCGGGGCTTGCTGGAACAAACAGAGTCCAGGCGGGTCGGCAAACTCGACGACGATCTTGCCCTTGGTTTCCGCATCGCCGGCCTTGGCATGTGGGTTGACGCATGCCTGAAAGCCGACCGGTTTCTGGTGTTTGGTGCATGAATGAAAAACTTCTTGTTTGTTCTGCGCCACCCTCCCCATGAAGGCATGGGCATCCGCGAGAGCCTAGACATGGTGATGACCGTTGCTGCTTTTGACCAATCGGTGAGGGTTCTGTTTCTGGACGACGGGGTTTTTTTGCTCAAACTCGGCCAGTGCACTCAAAACCCCAACCTAAAGCCAACTTCGCCACTGTTTGCCGCACTTGAAATCTATGATGTTGAAGGGCTCTGGGTGGAACAGGAATCATTAGCAGAACGGGGGCTGAGTTTGGCAGACCTGATTTTGCCCGTGCAGACCATTCGCCGGGAGGAAATGGCCTTTTTTCTAGCCACCGCCGATATTGTAGTCGCTTGCTGATGGGCGTTTTACATTTAGTCAGCCGTTCCCCCGGAGAATCCTTGGCATTGGCCCAATGCCTGGAAAGGGCAGGCGCGAGTGATGCGGTCTTGCTGCTGGAAGGCGGTGTCTATGCCGCGATCAAAGATTCCGTGTTAGCCCCCAAGTTGGCTGGCTCAATGCAGTGCGTGACCATTCATGCGTTAGCACCTGACCTTAGAGCTAGGGGCATTGCCGCAGAGGAAGTCATCGCCGGGGTTGTATTGATCGAATATGAGGGTTTTGTGGAGTTGAGCATACTCCATAACCCGATTATTTCTTGGAGTTGAGCAAGGTTGAACTGGAGCGGGGCATCAATTCTGCGTCGTATGCTAAGCTATGCGCAAGCATGAGAATTCTTTAAAGAGGCAATCATGAGCAACCGATCCATTTCACAACCAGCGGCAAACACTTACTCAGTAGTCGATCTAGTCGCTGCGGCACTGGAAGGGCGCATACGCATCCCTGAGTTCCAGCGACCACTTCGCTGGCAATGGGAGGATGTGAGGCGGCTGTTTGATAGTATCGTCAAGGGATACCCGATTGGCAATTTGTTGCTGTGGAAACGACTGGCCCCCGCTGCACAACTTAGGTTAGGCGGGCTGTGCATTGATGCAAAACAGTTCGAAGAAGGCTGGTGGGTGGTCGATGGACAGCAACGCCTCATCAGCTTGGCGAACGCTCTTTCCGAAGAAGGCGCAAGGGACAGCCGGTTCTCACTTTCCTATGATTTACGCAAGCAAACCTTTGTGCATCCCAATCAAGGGGACGAGGGACATATCGTACCCTTGCTTACTCTCTTCGATCTTCAGCGCTTAATTCGCTGGTTCACCAAGGATCACCCCGAAGCCAGTGAAATGCTAGATGAGGCATCAAGGATTACCCGTGCCATCCGTGAGTATAAAATTCCTGCCTATTTGGTGGATCAGGACGATGAAGCAGTTTTGCGCGATATTTTTGATCGCATGAACTCTTATGGCAAACGGCTCAGCAAAGCCGAGATATTTTCCGCGCTGCATCCCGTTGAAGGCGCAGACGTGGAACCATTTTCACACTTTCAGCGAATTGCCGAATCCATTCACGGTGAGCAACGTTTTGGCATTATAGACGATGATACGGTCATTAAAGCCTTGCTGGCAAGGCGTGGGGCAGACGTGTACCGTGATGTACGCATCGAATTCGCGCCGGAGCGTACCCGATATCCGCGTGACTTCGAAGGGGAGTCGCCTACAGATGCCAACCGCGAGGGAAAACTTGCACTCTCTCGTGCCGTGAGGTTTCTGCAAGAAGATGCTTGTATACCTCACTTTTCCTTCCTACCCTACCGTTATTTGCTTGTAGTGCTAACCAGGTTCTTTGCCCACTTCCCAGAGCCGGAGCCGCGCAACCGCGTCCTATTGCGCCGGTGGTTCTGGCGGGCGGCGTTGATCGGCCCAAGTGTGTTCGACGGCAATTGGGGGAATGCCATGCGAACTCTCAGTATGCGCATTATGGCGGGAGACGAGACAGGTTCCGTTCAGCGGTTACTTCATGCTCCGATTACTAACTCACTTTGTCTTCCAAAATTGACAGACTTTCGTCCCCATTGGGCAGAAGGGCGGATTGCCCTTGCGGCACTTTGGGCGCTGAATCCAAGATCACCTCTCACCGGAGAAGCTTATGAATGCCAGCAATTAGCCGATGTGATTGGATATGACAGCACACTAAGAACAGTGGCACTGCGAATTTTACGAAGCGAACCACAAAACCATAGGTATTGGGCCGCCAATCGCATTCTTGTGCTAGAGGATGAAGACATCCGTGAGACCGTGGAGAATACTCTTATCACATCTCCCTTATGGTTGACTGGCAAAACTCAAACGTCGTTTCTCGACTCTCATGCCTTAGATGTCGGTCTTATCCAAACTCTAAAAAAAGGGGATAAAATCAGTTTCCTAGAGGGTCGTCAGCGGCGCATAGAACAAGTTGTCAGGGAATTTATCGGACGCATGGCCGAAAGCGATCTAGAAGACACCCCCCCGCTGGCCAGTTTTGATCTTGATGACGAAGAGGAAGAACGCGATGACGCTCTCGCGTGAGGAGCAGTTCTGCGTCTATCTCCATAACAAACTTGTTGGACGTTTGCACCGACGCGACGATGTAACGCGGTTTGTTTTCGATGAGGGTTATTGGAATGATCCGAACCGCGCCGTACTGGGACTTCGCTTTGAGGAAGACCCCCATGCACGGCATCGTAGGAATATGCGGCTTCCTCCTTGGTTCTCGAACCTGCTGCCCGAGGGGCGTTTGCGCGAGTGGATTGCGCAGGCAAGGCATACGTCAATCGAACGGGAAATGGAATTGCTGGCTCAGGTTGGTCACGACCTTCCAGGTGCGGTGCGTGTGCTCACCGCCGACCAAATAGTACCCGTGGAAATAGATGACGGCAGCGGCTTGAGTACCGAACAAAGCAGGGCTACGGACTCACTCTGGTCTTTCTCCTTGGCAGGGGTTGGCCTTAAATTTTCCATGTTGGCACGAGGAGATCGACTGACAATTCCCTCACGCGGCGAAGGTGGCGATTGGATCGTCAAACTACCCGATCCGATTTATCCCGATGTGCCATGGAATGAGTTGGCAATGATGACGCTTGCCAAGGCTGTAGGCATTGACGTACCTGAAGTCAGGGTACTGCATCGGGATCAAATTGACCCCCTTCCTGAACGGGTATGGTCAGGCTGCGAGAACTATGCCTTTGCCGTAAAGCGATTCGACCGCGGGCCAGGGCGGGAATGGATTCACATTGAGGACATGGCCCAAGTGCGGGGCTGCTACCCTGATGCCAAATATTCGGGAACGTTCGAAACCGTCGGTGCTCTAGTGTATCGCCAGCGCGATATCAATGCATTACGCGAATTTGCTCGGCGTTTGGCTTTCAACATCATCATTGGCAATGGGGATGCGCACCTGAAAAACTGGTCATTAATCTACAACGACCCGCGCATCCCCACTTTAGCCCCAGCCTATGATTTGGTTGCGACGTTCGTCTATCGCCCAGCTTGCGAGGGGGTTGAAGACATGGCCTTGCGCTTCGGAGGGAAGAAACGCTTCGAGGATATGCGGATTTCCAGCTTTGCCCGCCTTGACCAGAAACTTGATGTCAAGGCGGAACTCGGCGACGTTGCCAGAATGCTGGTGGACCGTGTGCTTGCAGAGTGGACACGGGCGGCAGCATTGCTCGAAGGACACCCCGAATTATGTAGGCGAATTGAATTATTTGTAAAAGAACGTACCCGCCAGCTTATTCGTTAACGACGGGGCCGCCCCTCTTTGTCGCAATAACTGGTTTCTGAAGCCTGTTGCAAACGATTCCACCCAGCCCACAGTTGGCGGTATGGGTGTCTGCGCTGCTTTGACTGGTTTTTTTCGTGCGGTGCGCCGGTTTAAACCTCCTGGTATAGGGACAGGAACCCCAGCGGACTGACTGGCACTTTCTCGGAAATCAGATGGGGCCCTAGTTCCATCAAAGCCTTGCGGTAGACTTCCCGTTTGAAATAAACCACATCATTTAAGGGATGCCAGAAATCCACCCAACACCAGGCATCAAATTCAGGCTTTGCCGTGCGATCAAGCCGGATATGGCATTCCTTATCCATCATGCGGAGAATGTACCAGAGTTGTTTCTGGCCGATGCAAAGCGGCAAGGAATGTTTGCGGATGAAACGCTCAGGCAAGTCATAACGTAACCAGTCACGGGTACGGCCAATCAATTGGACCTGCGGGTCTGTCAAGCCGACCTCCTCGTACAACTCGCGATACATCGCATCGTCGGGAGATTCATTGCACTTAATGCCTCCCTGTGGAAATTGCCATGAGCGCATGCCAGCCCGCCGCGCCCAAAAAACGCGACCTTCGTCATTGCACAGGATAATACCCACGTTAAGGCGGTATCCCTCCGAATCAATCATAACCGCGACAGCCCGATGCCTAGAGATGCTATAATGATGGCCTATTTGAAGCCGTTTCTAAGATGAGATTGATTGTTTCACAAATCACGATTCCATGCTACAACTTGCAAAGCTCAAGGCCCATTCTTTGTGTCCGTTTTGGAGAAAAAACGTGAGTTTGGCGATATTCGATCTTGATAACACGCTGCTGGCTGGCGATAGCGATTATCTGTGGGGCGAGTTCCTGGTGGAAAAGGGACTGGTCGATGGCATGGCTTATCGCCGGGCCAACGAGCATTTTTACCAGCAATATCGGGACGGTTGTTTGGACATTGCCGAATTTTTGCGTTTCGCCCTCAAACCTTTGGCTGACCACCCCCCGGAAGAACTCTACCGTTGGCGGGAGGATTTTATCCAAGAAAGGATCAAGCCCATCCTATTGCCTTCCGCATTCGACATCATCGAAAAGCATAGGCAGGCCGGCGATCTGTTGATCGTCATTACAGCCACCAACTGCTTCGTCACCGAACCTATCGTAAAGCTTTACGGAATCGAACATCTGATCGCCACCAAGCCCGAATTTCGCGATGGGCGCTACACCGGCAACTTCGATGGAATCCCCTGTTTTCAAGAAGGCAAAGTGAAGCGCTTGGACGAATGGATGGAAACTGGCGGGTACGATCTTAGTGACAGTTGGTTTTATAGCGACTCGCACAACGACCTGCCCCTATTGTCAAAGGTGAGCAACCCAGTGGCGGTGGACCCTGACGAAACCCTATGCCGTATTGCCTTGGAAAATAGCTGGCCGGTGGTGAGTTTTAGGTAACGATCAAGTTTGCAATCAAACCTTTGTGACGGATGGATTGAACATGAGTCCTCAAGCGGCTGGCGAGTACAATGGTGCGTAATTCTTCAACGGCACTTTCGAACTCGTCGTTGATAATCAAATAATCGTATTCGGCATAGTGGGACATTTCCGATATGGCATCGCGCATCCGGCGGACAATGGTCTCCTCGTCATCTTGGCCTCGTCCGTGCAGACGTTTTGACAATGCTTCGCGTGAAGGTGGAAGGATGAATAGAGTTTGGCAATCGGGCATTTGCTCTTTGATTTGTCTAGCCCCCTGCCAGTCGATTTCAAGCAGGACATCCTTGCCCAATGAC
>QJPH01000486.1 GCA_003242955.1 Candidatus Methylumidiphilus alinenensis | reverse complement strand
ACCACGGGCAACGCCAGAAAAACCTCCATCTCGTCGTCAACAACGCCCGCTTCCTGATCCTGCCTTGGGTCTGCTCGAAAAACCTCGCCTCCAAAACATTGGCGTTGGCAGCCAGGCAACTTCCGGGGGACTGGCAGCACCGCTATGGCTACCGCCCGCTGCTGCTGGAAACCTTTGTCGAAAAAGACCGCTTCACCGGCGCGTGTTACCGGGCGGCCAACTGGCTCCATGTAGGACAGACCCAGGGGCGGGGCAAGCTCGGCCCATCCGGCAAGCAGAGCGTCCCCATCAAGGACGTATGGCTGTATCCCTTGGGAAAAAACTTCAAAAATGGGCTGATCCGGTAATTTTCGGATACGGGTTGGCCGAATATTTACAGTCCTGATGCCGTAAAATCCTCGCTGGCTTGACATCCCACAGCCGTTTTAACAAGAACTCCAGCAGAGGCAGATCACCGGGCCGGCCTTCAACATCATGGATGATCCGATCCGCCAGACCGCATTCAAAGGCGACTGGCAATTGCGTTACTGGTTTTGTGACGGCCTCACGCAGTTCGTCAATATTCATTGGTCCCAAGTTCACTTGCGCTCCTTGCAGTCGGTCGGACAGTGGCCGATAGCCAATCGCGTAACCAAGAAAATCCACACGCAAGGTCAGTAACACCGTCAGTGGGCCAGAAGTAGTCGCCCGCAACAATTGATTAATGAACTCCGTCGCGACGGTTGTACCATCCTCCCCGCCATAGGTATAGAGTTCCTCCCATTGATCCACTACCAGCAGGAAGCGTCTAGTGCCAGCTTGTTTTTCGAGAATGCGTTTGATCACATCACGCAATTCGATATCCCTTTCTTTCAGTTTATGGGCAAGTTCTCTAGTCTGGTTGAGTCGGTCAATTTCGCTCAAATTTGTTTCCAGCAGCGGCAGCAGCCCCGCTGCCAGATGATGAAAAGGCAGGTCGCTGGGAACCATAGTGACGATTTCCCAAGGTTCTAGGATCTCCCCACGCAGTTTTGGCACCAGCCCAGCGCGAACCACGGAAGATTTGCCTCTGCCCGACGAACCGACCAAAGCGACAAATTGGTGTGATCGTAAGGTCTGAACCAGAGTGGCAATGGCGTTGTCGCGGCCAAAGAAGAACGCGGCATCTTCCTCGCGGAAAACTTGGAGTCCTTTGTAAGGACAGATAGAAGTCAAGGTCTCAAGCTGACGTTCGCGAAACAGGGCATCGGGCGGTTCGCCACGGATGCCAGCGGCAAGGATGTGCAAAGACATCTCATCGGCAAGACCAGAACGGAAATCCACCCAAGTGTTTTGACCGAGGAAACCCAGCGGTGGCTCAGCCCCAGGCAACAGCACCGGAATCACCGGAAAACTGTTTTGTCGGGCTTGGCGGTCCAAGGCGGAATACACCTCCCGTAGCTGCCACGGACCCATTTCCCCAGGCCCAACACACACTGCCACCGCACCACAGGCCGAGAGTGCATGTTCCAATGTTCTAAACCACGTCTGACCTGGAGTCAGATTCCAACGGTCAAAGAAGACTTTAAGATCATGGTAATCCTGAAGCTTTTTCGCCAAAGCGCTAACCCGTGCAATGTCGCGCGAATGGTAGCTGAGAAATACATCGTAATTGACCTGCATGTCTTCTTGACCCATTTGTGTTTTATCGGCTGCTTGAAAATGTTGACAATAAAAATGAGTAATTACATCATATTTTTCTGAGCATCAAATCTTGGGTTATTATTAAGCCTAAGTTGGATAAAATATCTTGTAAACAAAAAGTTTCTTGAATCTGAATAAACTACATGATCATAATAATCAATAGTATACAGAATGATTAGCTCACCAAAACACAAACTTCTGGAAATTTGCGATCTGGTGGTTGACTTTGAAGACACTCACTCGCCATCTCACAGAATTCTAGATGGAATAGACTTAACGCTACAACAAGGTGACGCGTTGAGTCTAGTTGGCGAGTCAGGATCTGGCAAGACCGTATTGGCTCTGACAATATTGGGGCTGTTACCAGAAACCGGTCATGTCAGAACTGGTAAGGCATTGTGGAATGGAGTTGACCTTTTGAGGTTAAATGAGAACGAGCGACGCAAGATCCGTGGCAGTCAAATTGCCATGATCTTTCAGGATCCTCAGGCATCCCTGAATCCAGTTCATCCTGTTGGTAAGCAAATTGCTTGGTTACTCAGACTTCACCGCGATGTCAGCAGGGTTGAGGCAACATTGGAAGCTTTACAATTGTTTGAATCTGTTAAACTTAAAGATCCTGAGCGATGCTTTTATAGCTATCCACGCGAACTGAGCGGCGGAATGTGCCAACGTGTCATGATTGCTATGGCGCTTGCATGTCGTCCCAAGCTCTTAATTGCAGACGAACCAACCAGTGCGCTAGACGTAACCACTGCTGCAGGAATCGTGAACCTTATCGGTGATCTCCGTCAATCTTCCGGTTTGTCGATTCTTTTTATTACGCATGACCTAGGTCTTGCTGCGAAGGTGTCGCAGCATGTCGCCATAATAGACAAAGGTGTGATAGTAGACCAACGACCCATATCCGAGGTCTTTAGTACTTCAATACACCCAATTACACGCCGTCTGTTGGCCTCTTACGAGGCTCTTAGCCCAAATTTTTTTGGAACAGACCAACCCAACATTACTGGAGCTAATTTATGAACGGTGCCTTAAGTATTTCGGGAAGCAACGGTGTCCGTCTCGGTCGAGACCACACTCAAGCTGCCATGTCAGCCCTGACCGATCTTCTAAGCGGTCGCATTGAGATGTCTCAATTTCGTGAGCGCCACGAAGCCATTCCAAAGAAACAAAGTCTGACGATGTTGGTCAACGACAAGTGCAATCTTTCCTGCCGTCACTGCTATCTGCAAACCGATGGGTTGTCGAGGACGCAGTTGAATGTCGGTGAATGGACAACGATAATCGACTCGGCGGCAGAGCATGGTGTGAGTTTGTTCGTGCTTGCCGGCAAAGAACCGTTGACAGGCAGTGTCGGTCCGTGCCTTGTTGAGCATCTTGGCGACTTGCGACGGCAGACAGATATCCGTACCGGAATGATAACCAACGGCACACTCTTGGATCGCCATCAAACTAGGATTGAAAACGCTAATTTCAGCTACATCGACATCAGCATGGAAGGCGATCATGTGGACAATGATGCCATCCGCGGTGAGGGAGCGTTTGCCGCTGCCCGTCCAAATGTGGAATGGGCGACGCGACTGCTGGATGAACGACTCTTTATAACCATGACGCTGCAAAAGGAAAATATTGTCCGTTTTCCATCGGCGATTGAGGCATTCGGCCAGCTAGGCGTCAAGAGTGTCGGCGCATCCAGCTACATTCCCCTTCCTTACACCGATCCAGCGCTTGCGCTCAGCCAAGGCCAATTGCAGTCCTTTTTTCATGGTTTGGATGCCTTGGGTCAACTTACCCTTGACCACGATATGTGTGTGCAAATTGATGTGGGAACCCTTGCTCCTGATACGCTGGTGGCTTTCATGGAATCTGACTGGTTCGATATGGACTCTATGGAAGTGGATCTGAGTGGTTTTCTTTACGCGGGATACCGGTTCTGCAATGGGCTCTCCCTACACTTCCGGTTCGTACCATGGCCTTTGTCGATAAGCTCATCATGCAGAATTTCCTTGGACGGACACTTGCTCGCCGTAGAGGATAGCTTGCAGCCCCGACTCTATGGCAGGCACACACTATGCAATGTCCGGGATTTTGATTTCGACTTCTCTACGAGCTATCAGCACGCCCTGACGAATCTGCGGCTCCGGGCAATTGATGCGACCTACGAGAAGGAAGTTCTTCCTCGTCTCAGAAAAGCGTACAGAGCTAGTAATAGTCGCTCGACTCACCGCCGTCAGGCAATTACTGCATAGCAGATGCGGAGGCTCGTGACTGTCTTATGAAAGTGAACATTATCAAGAAGTGGGTATTGATCTTACTTGGAATGGTTCTGCTAGGAGCCGGGGGATATGCCGTTTACTGCGGGTGGAAGGCCGAGCAAAAAACGCCAGTAATAATTTCCGAATCTGCTAAGCAAGAACGGCCCTTTGTCATTGCTTTCGAGAACGAGGTAGTGTCACTCGACCCCATTAGGCTAACGGATGTCTTTGGACTGCGTATTGCCTCGCAAATCTTCGAGGGGCTCGCGAAAGTGGATGCCTCAAACCGCATTGTTCCGGCATTGGGGGAATCTTGGCAGGCAGACCGGGATTTCAAGAACTGGACGTTTAAATTACGCAAAGAAGCCCATTTTCACAATGGAAAACCTGTCACCGCCGATGATGTCGTTTTTAGCTTCACGCGCATGCTTGCGAAAGAGGCTGTCACCAAGGGACCGCTGATAGAAATCATCGTTGGTGCAAAAGAGTACGCTGAAGGTCAGGCAACTTCCATCAGTGGCATTACTATCATCGAGCCAGATCACGTTAAGTTTCAACTGACCCGTTCCGACTCAGGTTTCCTAGGGCGTATAGCATCGCCCGCGTATAGCATCGTCTCCAAGGAGGAAGTGGAGCAATCCAAAGATCAGTTTGGGAACACACTTGCTTCGGGAACAGGACCATTTCGCTTGCAGAGCCGCAATAACTACGAACTGACTCTGGAGCGATTTGCCGATTACTGGGGCGGCAAAGGCGGCAACCTCAATCTTGTGAAGTTCCGCACCATCAAAGAGGATCAGGTTCGCCTCAATGAATTGCGTGGTCAAAGAATTCAAGCGATGTATGTGACCCCGCCTTTAATCAAGGCTCTGATAGAAGCTACGAGTACGAACGATCAGCCACACTTGAAGCCCGAATTTTCCCAATTTAAAGGCATAACCTATCCGGTTTTCAATACTTACTTTCTGGCCTTCAATTACCCCAAGGTCAATGCCCATTTACGACGTGCCATCGCCCTCGCTGTGGACCGTGAGCAGATTGTCCAAGGTGTGGCACCACAACTCGCCGTCGCAGCAGCCGGGCCGATTCCCTTGTCATGTGACGGTTGGCAAACCCAAGTTCAAGCAAATCCTCCTGATATTGCCGCAGTGCGCAAAGAATTATCCAAGATCGCACCGAAGAAACCCTCATTCAAACCGACAGTCGAAGTCCTAGTGCATGACTTGGCTCAGGCAGAACCTATAGGGGAGATTATTAAAGCTCAACTCGAACCGCTGGGAGTCCAAGTCAATCTCGTGCGACAAAGTTTCAACACGGTCATCGAGCGGCTGACCAAGGGAGATTATCAAGCGGTCGTCATCGCCTTTGAGTATCAATTTCCGACACCTAGCCTGATCCTCGAAAACTTTTACACCTCCCGTGCCATTCCCATGCCCAATCTTTTTCACTATAGCAATCCGGCTGTTGATAAGTCAGTGGGAAACTTGTTTTCCAAACCAGAATCGGCCAAGACCTTGCGTGACGCGGAAGCCATCGAAAAACGTATCGTGGAGGACGCACCGGCGGCTTTTCTTTTCCAAATGCGCCAAATGGTGGTACTTACCAGTGGAGTAGATGGAATCCTCTTCAATGGAGCCAATTTCCCAATTCTCTGGGGGGCATCATGGAAGTAGCCAAAAACCTTGACGTTTTAGCATAGCCCTCCCGTGAACCCAAGATTGGGCTATGCTTTGTCAATTCTCGGCATATTGCTGCGAGGCTTTAGTTTTGTCAGCGGACTGGTCGTGTTTTGTTTTGCTTTGAGCTATCTTGCACCGGGTGATCCTGCCCGTTCAGTGCTAGGGCCGAATGCCCGCGAATCGGATGTTGAAAGCTTGCGCCATGAAATGGGTTGGGATTTACCCCTGACGGGTCAATTGACACGATATATTGGAGAATTGGCACATTTCAGGCTAGGGCAGTCCACGGTGTCAGGTCTGCCCGTTTTAACGGAAATCAACAATCACTTCCGCTATACCGTGCTGATCGGCGGAATCGCCGTTTCGCTCTCTCTCGCTCTGGCCTTGGCAATCAACTGGCTCTTGCTGATCAATGAAGCCCTGCGCCCGATCATTCCTATTCTTAGATTAGGCGTATCGGCACCCAGTTTTCTGATTGCCCTAGTTTCCGCCCTCACCAGTGGAAGCCTGCTAAGTTCATGGGGCCTAGGCAGTGCGGGCGCTTACGAGTTATCGCTAGCGGCTATGCTCGGTCCGGCACTTGCGGTCACGGTTTACCCCACGGCACTGATGACAGCCTTGTTGCGTGACCGCTGCATCGGCATACGCATAAGCTCATATTGCCGCGCCGCCCTTGCCTATGGGTATGGCCCTAATTCGCTATTCTGGCGGGTGATGCTACCCAACTCGGCAGGCATTCTTGCCTCGGCTTGGATAAATCAACTCAGCGTCGTCCTGTTTTCGACGCTCTTGGTCGAACAATTCTTTTCCATCTCCGGGGGGGGCGCACTGTTGATTCGTTCCATCCAGGCCAAGGATACTCCAGTCATCACAGGTGTGGTTCTGCTCAACGGTTTGTTCTTTCTGACCATCAATGCCGTCGGGTTATGGCTGGAAAAGAACATGAACCACATTCGGCGTGGTTTACCGAGTCCTTGAAAGAAAATGCGAATTCGCCGGACAGCTAATGGTTTAAAAGGACGGTGGTCGATGACGAGCCTACTGTGGATTGCCATTGCCTTCTGCGCCTTCGTCTTGGTCTTGCCGGTATGGCTGGCCCCCGTTCTCGGGAGTGAATCCGCCGCTTATTCCATTCACGTCGAAAACGCCTTGCAGCCGCCCTCCTTGGCAGCATGGTTTGGAACCGATAACCTAGGCCGCTCCCAATGGGATCGCTTCCTGTTCGGTGCCGGCAATTCCTTTTATAACGCAGCAGGCTCGCTCGGCATCGCCCTGCCCCTGTGCCTTGTCATGGGCGGCATCGCCGGCCATAAGGCGGGGCATTGGCCGGACAAGGCCATTAGTTGGGCCATCGCCATGGTTCATGCCACACCCTTTTTCCTCGTCGTGGTCGCCTTCACAGCGGTATTTTCCCCTGGGCTGGAAAGCTTGCCTTGGCTGATCGCCGCAGTGATTTGGGCACCCCCCGCCCGCCTCGTTCGCGGCGAGGTCATTCGCCTTAACGAAAGCAGATTCGTACTGAGCGAGCGGGCGGGGGGATTAAGCCGCTGGACTATACTGCTGGCAAGCATCCTGCCGCTAACCCTTGCCCCCACCGCCGTCTCCCTGCTTTACCTGTTCCCGGAGATTGTCGGCATTGATGTCGCACTGTCCTTCTTTGGTCTCGGTGCGCAGCCCCCGACGCCGACCTTGGGCCGACTTATTTATGATGGTTTGCGTCGCTGGGACCCCGCTTGGTGGCTGGCGACATTTCCCTCCCTAGGGCTATTCGCTTACTGCCTGTTGCTCCACGCAATGGCGGATATGATTGGGCGGATTACGGGAGCGGCGGGGAAATAAATGCCTACCAAAGACAAACAGCTAACCCCTGCGGAGCCTAGCCCAGCCCACTGGTCCAGTGATCGCGCGGTTTTCCGTCTACAACGCTATATCAATGACTTTCGGGAGAATCTCCGGCTGGCGTTCAATAACAACGGCCAGGAGCATTACTTCACGAAATTTGAATCGGCCATTCTCATACCAATCGACCCAAGAAGCGAAGATTACGACGGAAACCAGAATTTCTACCTCGCCAAGTTTTGTGCTACATACTCATTCGCAGATCATACCATCGAGCTTTTAAAGGCCATCTGCAACTATGGAAAGTCCATTGGTCAATACTACGAAGATAAAAACATTACTGGAATCGATACAGGTATTAATGATATTACTTGTACACATTTCAAGAGCTTATTCGAGGCGCGGAATAAGCTTCGTTCTGGATGGAACAGGATGCCAGAAGGAGAAAATACTTATGATGAATTCGTCGCCGCAATCAATACTCCTAATCTAAAACACCTGCCTAATCATTTTTACAAAGCCCATGAATTATTTGTCGAAACAGCGTCCTGTATACCTTATAGAGGCAGATGGCCGACGATGCTGGACGAGGTTGCCAAGTTGTCCACCAACCGGAATGTTTTTTCCATAGCATTTAGGCACATAGACACTGACAAGGTAAAGTATATAAATAGTATTAATAATTCTGAACAAGATGCCAAACTAGACCAAATCAATTTTCCAGATGAATTAAGAAACGACGAGGAGAGTCTCAGTAAACTACTCAAGACCTTCGTTAACTCTTTCCTTCTAGACCCCTCTTGGCAAGGTTCTGAGGATGAACCGTTCCGAGAATTTACGAGTAACATTAATAAGCCCCAGAGATTGGCTATCCCACTTTACGAGAATACCAAGATCGAACCCGGCGCGGATAGGAAGTTTCAAGGCTCCTACCTTGGATGGGTGATCCTTCTTGGAAAAGAAGAAGATTTAAAACCTGTACAGGATGAGCATTGGCCATTACTAAGTATACTGCTCAATCATCTCGCCGCCTCGGTTGTCACCGCAATGAGCGACGAGCTGGTATCCGACTATGCCGATCATGCCCGCGCTAAACCCCTGGAAGCCAAGAATCCATTCGAGTATCTCACGTTGAGAGTTAATGATATGTCTGGCTTTATCACCACGTATCCGAATTATCCAGGAGCCTACGACTGGGACGAACCTGTCGATGATCCCCGCATATCGATCCCGGCAGGTTCGTCACGTAAAATAACATTACGGAAAAAGAAGACTACGTTTCTGCCAGAAGATAGTGATGGGTTAGATAAGTATTACATCGAGTTTTTTGCTCCCCGCCTCCAGCGTACGCTGCGTCATTTATCAGCGATACACCTGAGCACGCAGGCCGAAACGATGCGCAAATATAAGCAGATGATGGATCTGCTATCGACTCCCCTGCATAAGCTGACCGGCGCACTGGCCGAAATGCAGCGCGATACCCAAGAATTGCGCGCCATTCTCTACGAACCCGCGCAAACTATCTTTGAAAGTTATCAGCGCATCAGCGAGCTTTTTGAACGTGGGAGGAGGGTACAGATATCAAAACACATGACTATCCTAATCGCACATAACCCAGAGCACTATCGCGACATAAATTCATCTTGGGATAAGGATGATCCTGATATAACCACGCAATCGGTAGAGACTGGTCGGCTTTGCGTGATTACTGTGTTGTGTCGCATATTTGGCTTGGATGATTTACTCCAAGAGGCTCGGAGTTTCAAGGAATTCCTCGGGGCTGGAAAATTTGCCCTAAGTAGAGCGGAAGAACCAGCATTCACCAACTTGCGAAGGGATCTGCTGTGGCTATGGAAAGTCGCGATTAACAGCAATGACTCATCCAGCGATGCGTTGCCCATCGAAAGTCTGATTGATGCGTCTGGAGAAAATTGCGGTAATAATATGCGATTGTTTCTCAAAGCGGTAAAGGACGTGGTCTTCTCGCCATTCAAGGTAGATACGGAGCTATGGGATGTTCGTGCCATCCAACTTACTATGCCGAAGCCGAGAAGAAATACAGCATTCAATATCTGCGAGCACGTTACTAAAGATAGTGGGCTTATCCTCCGTTCACAGTCGCCAGCCAGCTATCACACAATTCTGGGATTCTTGCTAGGCATCAGATCCTCTAAGATATCGAGACAGCCAGAATTTTGCAACATCACCAAGACTATCACAGACGGAAATAATATCGACTATACTATCCGAATCACATATTCTGAAACATTTGGAATTTGCGACACCAAGTTGGCAAAACTAAGAACGCTGATGGAATCGAGCCTAAGCAATCGTGACTGGCGCATCCATGCCGCCAACCAAGGGGATTTCCACGGTCCCTTCGTCCATCTGGCTAACCGACTCCTTGGTATCGTGTTGACATCAGACGACGAACCCAACAAAGAAGGTTGGGACTTGGCTGAGTATGGCAATGGAGAGGTAATTGCACTGGAGTCAAGGGATCAGTTACAACGAAAATTTGTCGTGAGCATATCAGACGATACTTCCAAAGGTAAGGGTATACTCGAAATCAAATGGCTTAACATTCCGCAATCCACATTCGCAACCAAAAACCAAGCCACTGTGATTAAAGGCAAGACAGCAATTAATTCCACTGACCCTCTAATTCCATCAAGCGGAGAGACGGAGTCGTCTGGTAAATCCTTCAAATGCTATCTTCGCGATCACACAATCAATCAAACCAAGTGCGAATGGAAAGCGGTTTTCGATAGCGGCAATTTTGGCGCACCATTTGATAAATCTCATGGCTTGGACAAGGATATATCTCTGAACGTTGCATATTACAATATAACGAATATTGTTTTTGTTCATGGAGAAATAGACGACTGGAAAAAGAAGTGCGAGGAAGACAAAAACCTGCACGTTGTCTGGATTTCAACTAATGGACGTATCAAAGAAAACCATTCCGATCACGATAACCGTTTCCATACTTGTTGGTGGACTCCCCAAGAAATCCTGTATTTAAGGCATTATGAAATAAAGCGCCTGATCGAATTCATAAAGGCAGGAGAACAGGAATGGTGGTACTGGCTACAGACTAAGACGACACCAAATGTTGATCTCTTTGGAAATATGCTTGGTCGGTTTATAACATTATCCAATGAATTAAATCCGCAGATTTGCATTACAGACTTCTGGAGTAACGATATTGGCGATCTTGAGCGTGATTTTGAGAGACTGATACTAACGCCCAATTTGCAAACGACGATCAATACCTTAATGTCGCATGGAACCATTACTCGAGATCAGGCTTTAATCTTGTTAACGGATATATTTTCTTGGCCCTAACCAGTATATCCTGCATTATCCTAGTCTAACGTTTCTAACGAGACCCTTTGACGCTAACGATTTGGAGTACCGCATGGCAATGGTTTTTGCGATTACCAACACTACTGTCCATATTCAACCATTAGCCAAAATATGTGGAGTGGATATTTCCAAGGAAATGAACGTCGCGTCGTCGATGGATAGCGAAACACCTATCCATGAAATCTTCCTGGAATGCGCGGACTGGATTCAACATGAGGTCGTGGGTCATGTTGATCCGGTGATCTTAATTCCAACTATTGATCCTGCCCAGCTCAATCCCATGGGTGGTGATCCTTGGAATGCGGCGGTGGCGATGCTTTGTTTGGCTTTTCCCGATTTGGGTTGGGTTTTTTCTAAGGTAGGAGATTCGGTTGAACAAGATCGAGAGTTAGTAGCCCGACATGATTGGAGCAAGAAATCCGCCTACGATTCCGGATCAAGCCTGTTCGACAGCAAGGGACTGCGAAAATGGGTGCTTGAGAAATGTAATCAAAACCATAATCCATCACAAGATAATCAATCAAAAAATAGGCTACGCATTCGGAAGGAATTGGCGGTGGCAATAGACGACGAGGAAGCGTATAGTTTTTTTCATGCCTATGTCATGTATCGCTTCGGGTATCGTTGTTATTGTTTGACAACACTAAATGAAAGCCTCGCTGTTCTTGGAAATGCTAGTTCCCCACTCGACAAACCTAGGGTATCCTTGGAAGATGTTTACATATCCTTCCCTGATTCCGAACGTTACAATCATTCATTTCATTTATCAGATTTTACCAAGGAATTTAGGTCTGAGGAGAATAGAAATGCAAAAAGCGATACACGCCAAGAAGTTCTTCCGGGCTTAAGTTATTGCAATACACGTATCATCATTTCAGTTGCCCATGCGCATGGCGTGTCCAAGGATGACCAAGGCTCCAAGGATCCATGGGAGAGAATGGAGAGTGCGCTTAAATCTTGGAAATCAAAGTTTAGGCATATATTTGCTCGCAATTACACACTTATAAAGAAGCCCACTTCCGGCATATTCGACTTGTGGAAGCAGGCTAAACTTGATGAAGGTTGGGAAGTACCGAAGAATAGCAACGTACCCGCTCCTTCCCCCTCTTGGATATCCGAAGCTGTTGCAGTAACGTCTCCCCCCCGCAGGGTACAGAACAAAGTGGAATGGTATCAGGGATCAACTTGCAATTACACACACCCCTGCGGGGGACAGAACAAAGTGGAATGGTATCAGCGACCAATAAGCGGTGAAGCAGCGCCTGATGGAGTTAGCCCTTCCTCAAACCATAGCGCACCGGGTAGGCTTAAATTGGTGGCGGAAGTCCTCCTTCGACGCGCACTCGAACGCTCCAAATCGGCGCAACGCATACCGGATATTTTGACAGCCGCCGTGCTTGCCATGGATGCGTATGAACTGGCACAGGAAACCCCAACCATTGCCGTCGAAGCCTTGGCTTTGATGCATTCCATGGAAGTCAAAGTCGAATGTGAGTTCCCCGGGGTTTCATACGGAATAATCGTAGCGGAGAGATTGAAAGAAATCGAGAATGAGTCGGAAAAACTTTCCAGGTACGTGGATGTCACCACTAGAGAAAGTTATAAACTGAATGTTCAAGCTAGGGTGATTACAAAGATTATGCGGGTTTTTAATGACTATAAACAATTCGACGAGGAACAAATCTGCCTTGCCAAGCTGAGGACGCTCCACAGCCAACTAGACTTGCAGAAATCTGTAACTGGTCCATTACATCTCCTTCCTCTAACTATTATTGTCACTTATATCAATATTTTACTGAAAAACCCTTATTATTTTGTTTTTTTTGTTTTATTATGGCCGACTATCCTAGGTCTTTACTATTATCATATGAATGTTTGTAAAGGCGATTTATTCGAGTCAATGTTTCTAGCGGTGAACATTTTTACCGCTGCGCCCGTAACTGATTGTAATGTTTATGCAAACCCACTATTTACACACTTGAAAACTGTTACAGTTATTGCTAAACTCTTGGGTTTATTTCACTTAGGTGTTTTATTCTCGCACTTATATAACATTATAAGACGTCGCTAATTTCTTTAAGGATAATAAATTATCCCGATACAATACTCAGATATTATTTCAGCTTTTTAATTCAGTTTGTGCATCAACCCACAGTTTTTATGCTAGCCGGATAAATTTGCATTAACGAGTAAAAAATGTCACGGGACGCTGAATATCTTAGTCGCATAATCGCCCGAAAAATCCAGGGGTAGATAGTAGAGAAAAAAATACTCTTACATTTATACCGTGACTGAATTAATCTTGCATTTCAATAATCTTAACCCACCTTTCCATCGAGTACATCAATCGCCTTCGATTCCAAACCATCTGATTCTTTGCCTTCGGACAAATCTCCAGCCGCTTCCCTAACCTCATCCCCCTTGCCCCGCCTTGCCGCCGAAATCCTTGCCCGCCTCTCGATGTCCACGATCTTTCGGCCCAGCCTGAGCAAGCGTTGCTGCCACTGGTAAACCCCGTTCCCGCGCTGCTTGTTGCCCATCACCCCGCACGAGCGTGTCCAGCGAGACCATCAGCGCATCCATGCTTTTCAGCAAGGCGGCAAACTGTGCGGCCTGTGGCGACACGATGCGGATTTGAAACTGACCGGGGTGGGTGTACCGTGGAATGGCGGTAATGCCGTTGTCCTCCTTGAGCTTGTCAAACCTTGCCTGTTCGTTTTTGATTTCTTTGGCGCATTCGCCGATCATCTCGCTGACCATGCTTTCAACGGTGTCAGCCTCTTGGCTGTCGCCGATGATGCGCAATATCACGTCGATGGCGTACAGGGCTTCCACCACGCGGCGGAACTCACGCTCGTAAACCCTTTGCGCCTGCTCGCTTTGCAAGGTGACGGTCTGGTCGAACTGAGGGCGCGGCTGTAAGATCGGGCTTTGGCTTCTGCCATGGACTGTCCTCATAGTAGATAAAAGTGAAATGGGTTTGGCCTTCGATGGTAGCGCAAGCCGGGTGGGTGCGGGTTTCAAAAAGATGCAAGATTTAGCCATCTTTCCGTACACCGTAAGGATAAAAAATGC
>QJPH01000219.1 GCA_003242955.1 Candidatus Methylumidiphilus alinenensis | reverse complement strand
GGCAAGGACCGCCGGAATCCAGATTGCATGGATGCCCAAGACCC
Organism: Candidatus Methylumidiphilus alinenensis; assembly: GCA_003242955.1. GTDB lineage: Bacteria > Pseudomonadota > Gammaproteobacteria > Methylococcales > Methylococcaceae > Methylumidiphilus > Methylumidiphilus alinenensis. The sequence goes on along the minus strand of QJPH01000219.1, from coordinate 13,861 downwards.
CGCCGTCCATGGAGCCTAGGTTCCGGCGATGCATGCCGGAACGACGACGTTCTGGGTTTTGCTGAAACATCTTCCTAAACTTGACGGCCTAGATGCTAATACATCACAAGGAGTCCCGTTTTGTATTTATGTACAGCATTTTTTCTTAACAAAGGGTAATAATAAAGGACGCTCAACCAAACCATCTTGCGTATATGTGCCTTGCAAAATAATATGACCTAAAAGTAACTCTTTGATATTAAAAATGCTGTATTTATTGAGTGTTTTATAGTGTATTCCTATTATAGGAAGGGCTAGGTTTTATTATACTGTTTCATTCAAATGTTAAAGAATTGATTTGCGTTTAGTTTTTTTTATTAAAAAATAGATTCAAAAGCAAGGTCCGTAGGGCGGAACCATGGACGGGTTCCGCCAAATGTTATTGGTGGGTCGCCAGCATTCGGCGGATCACATCCCTGTATCCGCCCTACAACGTCTCCAGCCATGTAGGTAGGGCACGTCTCTTTGGCGAACGCCCGACGTTCGAGGTTGGGCAACAATGGAGCCGTTGCCCAACCTACATTTCTTTGGGGTGGAAAACGTTTCACGCCCTATGCGTTATCGAGTAAAGACAGGTAAACTATAGGTTGATTGAACGGCTCGGGATTTATCCCGGCAACCGTGCCATTGTGCCAACCTCCAATTAGTTTGCCATTCCATGCCAACACCAACCAATCAATCCTGGAGCCGCATTCCCCGCGCCGTCGCTTCATCCATCACGTTGGATGCCGTACCCATGGGGGTGTTGTGGGTAGACAGCGAAGGGGAAATCGGCTACGCCAATCGTCACATTCAAATGTTGTTAGACCGGCCTCCCGGCGAGGTCATTGGTATGAATGTCGCGGGATTGACCAGCTTTTGGAGCGTTGAGGATTGGAAAAATACCATTTGGCAACAAACCCGTGCCAGTGGAGCGTACACCGTCGAAAGTGTCTGGCAACGCAAAGCAGGGGGTTCGTGTCTGCTTGATGCCTCTCTTAGCCACATGCAGGTGGCGGGGATGGAGTTTGTCGCTGTTTATTTGCAACCCACAGCCCCTGAATCCTCCAAAACGACCGCGTCGGACAATCCATTGCCGGGTTATACCAGCCATTTGTCTATAGGAATCTGCTTGGTCGATGCGGATTTGCGAGTTAGTCATGGCAACCCGGCTTTTTTTGCAATTACCGGGGTGGACAAATCCCTAGTTTTGGGGCAATCCTTGCCCAGTTTGTTGATGCCTAGCGGGGATGAATCACATTGGGAGCAATTGACCACGGTGGGGCTTCGTGATTGGACGGAGGAATTCCGCAACCAACAGGGTCAACACTACCATTTGATTGTGTCTGCCCACCCGGAAATCGAGGGGAAGGCTGGCAATATTCGCTATTCCGTCACAATTGAGGATGTCACCGAACAGGTGCATTTAAAACGCACACTGCAACAGCATGAACACAGTTTCGAGCATCTGGCCGAGAATACCCCAGGCATGATTTACAAGTTTGTCATCTCCGCCGACGGACGGGCCAGCTTCCCCTATGCCAGCCCCGGAAGCCGGGATATTTGGGAAATCGACCCCGCTTTGGCGAGGGAAGATGCCACTCCCATCTTGAATTTAGTCCACCCTGACGATCAAGCGCGATTCCAGGATAGCGTGATGAAGTCGGCGGCAGAGTTGTCCCCTTGGGAATGTGAGGCCCGCTTACTCACCCCCTCGGGCAAGCTCAAGTGGTTCCATGCGGCCTCCCGGCCCGAATTGGCGGATAACGGCGATATCATCTGGCAAGGGCTGCTGATGGACATCAGTCACCAGAAGCAAATCGAAGAAGAACTCACTGTCGCCAAGCTCAAGGCGGAGTCAGCCGCCCGTTCTAAGGCCGATTTCTTAGCCAACATGAGCCATGAAATCCGCACCCCGATGAACGGTGTCATCGGCATGGCTGAACTTCTGGGGCGGACCGAATTGGCCGCGCGCCAGAAATATTATGTCGATACCATACGCTCTTCCGCCGAAGTGTTGTTGACCATTATCAATGATATTCTCGATGTGTCGAAAATGGAGGCGGGCAAGCTGCTATTGCACCTTGCGGTGTTCGATCTGCGTCGGACCTTGGACGATGTTGCAACCTTGCTGGCTCCCCGCGCTTTTGAAAAAGGACTGGAAGTCATTGTGCGTTACGATCCCCATGCACCATCCCAGGTGTTTGGGGATGGTGTCCGCATTCGCCAAGTGCTGACCAACTTGATTGGCAACTCCATCAAATTCACGCACAAGGGCCATGTCCTGATTCAAGTCGAGCAATTAAGCCGGGAGGGAGAAAGCGCACACTTGCGCATCAGCGTCACCGACACCGGAATCGGCATTAGCCAAGATGCCATAAAACGTATTTTTGACAAGTTCGAGCAGGCCGACTCTTCCACCTCCCGCCAGTTTGGCGGCAGTGGACTCGGGCTTTCCATCAGTCGGCAATTGGTAGGCTTAATGGGAGGTAGCCTTGAAGCAGAGAGTGAACTCAACAAAGGCTCAACCTTCCGCTTTGAATTGGCTTTGCCAGTTCGGGACCAGTCTTTGGGGCAAGATGTGGTCCCTGTTGACATTAAGCGCTTGCGAGTCCTTAGCGTGGACGACCATCCGATAAACCGGGAACTGTTGGCCGATGTGTTCGACGATTGGGGGGTCAGCCATGCCGAAGCGGAATCGGGTGAAAAAGCCCTTGCAATGCTGCGTGGCGCTGTGGAGGAAGGTAAACCCTTCCATGTGGTCATTTTGGACTTCCACATGCCAGGCATGGATGGTTTGTTTCTGGCGACCGCCATACGCGCCGAACCGGAACTGGGAAACCTAGCGATGATTATGCTCAGTTCCAGCAGTTTTACCGAGGCTCAACAGCGTATCTTGGCAGAAGCGGGGGTTATGGCGCAATTGCTGAAACCGCTTAGGTTGTTTCAACTCCGGGCAGCCCTCGTCAATTTGCTGGAAAGCGATAGGCAAGGCAAACTTTACCCATTCTACGAACCGCAAGAGAAAGCCATTCCGCAGGTGTTGCCCCAACCTAGCACCACCGCCGTGGCGGACCAAAGAGCCCAGGTATTATTGGCAGAAGACAATGAAGTCAATATAGAAATCGCGACGGACATGCTTAAAAGCTTAGGGCTAGGTGTCGATAGTGCGGTCAATGGCTTGGAAGCCATCGCGTTAGTGGAAGATCGCCATTACGACCTGATTTTCATGGATTGCCAAATGCCTGAAATGGATGGTTTTGAAGCGAGCAAAAGAATCCGTGCGATGAAGCTGTCGCCAGAACCGTTCATTATCGCCATGACCGCCTATGCCATGGACGGGGACAGGGAACGCTGCCTTGCCTCCGGCATGGACGATTATTTGCCAAAACCGGTGACGTTCGCCAACTTGTCCACAGTGACAGAAAAATACCTTAAGCTTGCCCAAGAACGCAAAGAGGCCATGGCGAAGCCGCTAGAACTTCAGAAAATGGCAGATATTTCGCCCTCCTTGACAATTCCAACCGATACTCGCCAATCTTTGTCTGAAGCGCAACATCGTCGCCTGCCTCTGTTCGACCTTGCTGCCGGTTTGGAGGTCACCGGCGGGAAAATGGACATTTTGCGCCGCGCCATTGAGGTTTGTTGGAGGAAAATGCCCATCTGGCTAGACGATCTCAAGCAAGGCATCCAACGGGGGGAGGCGGAACAGATCGGTAGGGTCGCTCACACCTTGAAAGGGGCCGCGTCGAATATCGGTGCGATTTCCATCGCTTGCTACGCCGAGCGGATTGAGGCTGAAATCCAAAACAATAGCTTGGACAATGTTGTCAATCTTTACGAGTGCCTAGTGGTCGATATCGAGCGACTTCGCCAAGTGACATCGGATCTGAATTCAAGCGAAACTCCCGTTAACCAGCTTTAACGCGTATCTTTGAAACGAATATACCAGTCCCCCCTTTTGCAAAGGGGGGTAAACTTTGGGTAAACATTCAGCCCCCCTTGGGAGCGCGGGTATCCTGCCCGCATGGGGCGGGCGAGACGCCCGCGCTCCCAGGAGGAGAGGTGAACGCTTACAACTTTGGCTGGTTTCCAAGCTCCGGCTTGGGAACCCTTATCTTGCAAATTCCTGCTTGGCCGTTCTTCGGGAAGCCGGAGCTTCAAAAACCCCATTCCCAAGCAGTAGCTTGGGAACGAGTAAAAAAGTTTTATTATGAAACCGACTATTCTGATTGTTGATGATGACCCTGTTAGCCAGCAGGTTCTCTGCGACCTAGTGACGCTGTGCGGATACGAAACTGTGCTGGCAGATTCCGGCGAACAAGCTTGGGAACTGCTATGTCTGAATCCCACCATCAAAGTGGCATTCATTGATTGGATCATGCCGGGTATGGACGGTCCTACCCTCTGCGCTAAAATCAAGGCTCAAGCCCAAGATCGCTATGTGTACATCATCATGATTTCAGCGAAAAGCAAGAAAGAGGATCTAATCAAGGGTTTGGAAGCTGGTGCCGATGATTTTCTTACCAAGCCGGTCCATGAAGGTGAGCTATTGGGGCGGCTCCGGGCTGGAGAGCGGATACTCACTTATGAACTACGGATAAAACAAGAGATACAAAGGGCCGATGACCTGCTCCTGAATATCCTGCCCCCCACGGTGGCTCATCGCCTCAAAAGCGGCGAAGCCTTCATCGCCGACCATTTTCAATCTGCCAGCATTTTGTTTATCGATATTGTCGGATTCACCAAGTGGTGCCACAGTTCGGCCCCGCGTGCCGTCATGGAGCAGTTAAGCTCGCTGTTCTCACTCTACGATGATGAAATCCGTCAGCATGGGGCAGAAAAGATTGAAAGCGTGGGCGACGCTTACCTCATCGCTTCGGGTATTCCCATACCTCGCGCCGACCATGCGTCGGCTTTGGCACACGTGGCCTTGGGGATACAGGATCGCCTTGCCCGGCTGAACCAAAATCGGATCAAACCTTGGCAAGTCCGTTATGGCATTGCCACCGGCCCGGTGGTTGCCGGGATTATCGGTGGCAGTCGGCTAAGCTATGATGTTTTTGGCGATACTGTCAACCGGGCTAACCGTTTGGAATGTGCTGCGCCGACGGATGAAATCCTCATTGATGCCAACACGAGGGACATGCTGGGCGAGGAATGGGATTGTGAAGCGTTTGGTGACATGGATTTGAAAGGCGTGGGTTTGCAACGGGTTTGGCGGTTGGTGGGTGGCGCTGGGAAATGAAGGAAGCTGATAGCGTTTAATTTTAGCACCGGGCAACAGCTTCACCTTTGCCCGAGAATCGCATGTCGGGCGTTCGCCAAAGAGACGCTCCAGACCTACAGGGCTTAGCTTTTCAAGGCCAGCTAGGGTTCGTGATGCTCACCCCACCGGGCTAGCGCACGAGGCTGGCGTAAGGAGGTAGGTCGGCATCCTCTGCGCGCGACTTTTCGTAAACTTCTCGCAGTTCCATGGCAGCGATCTCGTAGGCCTCGATTATCTCGTCGTAATCGGCCTGTTCCGGCCCGGTCGCAGCATCCCGTTCGGTGCTGTTCTGCTCGGCGATCTGGTGGATTGCCTGGATCGACATCATCAGGGTGTTCTCGCTAATTTCAGGCATCGGCATTTCCTCTATAAATTCGGTCTGCTATCAAATGAGACTAATACCATCTTCGAACCTCCGAACACCTCTTGCAAAGAAATTCCTTACGGCGATATACGAAAAAAGTAAGTAATCAGCCCACGTAGGGCGGAATAGCGGCAAACCGTTATTCCGCCCTTACAGTATGCGTCTTTAAGCGTTATGGATTGCAAATTAGCGCGTTGGACTCTCTAAGCTTGTATTTGATCATAAATACTTTTTGCTACTACTGCTAATCTTTTATACCTATTGTCAGCACTAATATTTTTTAGCGTTCGTTCGTCCCAAGTAGTTTTAACAAAAAGCTTTTTACAAGGCTTTATTTCATTGCCGTCTACTGATTGCGTTATTGTCATATTTATTGCTTGATTGCCAAGATGGCAAACATAAATAACACGACAATTTTCTATTAACTTTCCAGCATATTGCAATACGGATACTGTGACCTTTGAATTAACTCCGCAGCAAATAATATAATCAGTTGTTTCTTTAATATCTTCAGAAAGTCTATCCAAGTTATCTTTTTCGATTACTTCTAAAATGTCAGCCTCGGTACGGCCCGTTCCACCATCGCCCTTGAATTCAACTTGACCCCAAGAATTTGCAATTGTTATACGCCCTCTCTCAAAATCCGTCAATTTATAAGTATTTTTTAGCGTGGAAAGAACATATTCTAAGTTTTTTCCTGTTTGTCCTGCCGCTGGATTTCCTTTTTCTTGTTCTTTCTTGCCTGGGCAAGATAAAACAACAGCAATTTTTGATTGAGAACCCTGTTCATAATCAGCTCTTGAAGTAGTCATATTTATCCTTTGCCCAACTTTGTATTCGGCCTTAGAAACGAAGCCGATACCACAAAACCACTATAAGACGTTTTCGTTTACGTCAATTTGAAAATCTATAATACGTCAGCGATCCCCTGTCTGATTTTTGTAATATATTGAATAGTATAGATAAAATATTTTTATGCACCAAAATTATGCGCTAAAACCCCTTATAGATCAATAGACCGGGAATCGCTGATAATACGTAAAATTATTTTTCTGTTAATGACATGGTCCGAACCGCCATGCTCAGACCCATAGGCCCAGCCAGTTTGTCAGCCAAGCCGTTATTGTCAAATCATACCGAACCAAAAACTTAAAATGCAATCACTATTTGTGGAAAATGCTGATTTTGAGGAGTTTGGGTAATATTACCAAAAACAGGGTTTCAAAATCGCCGTATTACTACCCACAATGCATTGCTCTTAACGTTGCGTCGTTGCGTGAGAATAAATTCTTTGTTCTGTCCGAAGTACAGCCAATCAGCACGCCGAAGGAACAAAAAGAAAGTCTCACGCAACGGCGCAACGACGCAACGTAAAAGCGGTTTCAATGAAGGCTTGAAAGTACCGTAGGCCGAGGAACATCTTCTTGCGTTGCCCGACTATTGAATGTCGGGCGCGACGCAAAGAGAAGCGCCCGACGATCATGTCGATGGCATCGACATCCCGAGCCATGAAAGATTTAACAGCCGTGGGAGCGGTTTTTAACCGCGATTTCTCGGCTTGGGTCGCGGTTAAAAACCGCTCCCACCGTTCTTTCCTCCAGCAGCCCGCTCCATGTTACCCACTGCGGAATAAACACGGGGATGGCTTTTTCGGGCAATGAGGACCGCCTGGAAACTCATGAAAGTGGATTGTTCCAGCGTCGGGCTGTCGAAGTGGGCATGATGCACTGCCAAGTCTAGACGTTGCGTTCGCAAAAGCCCCATTATTTCGTCTACTGGATCAATGTCCCGAATCACAAGGCGGATGTTGGGCGCGACCTCGCGGAGCCGACGAAACAGTTGCAAACCAATTTAACGTGTTCTCCAAGGGAATGTGTGAATATTTACTTGTTCCATGATCGACAAGCCTGTCAACTATACCTTATTGGCACTCAACGGTAGCAACTGTAAATATTCGACTCATTGGATGTTTTATGCCTTTTTGTGCGAATGTTTACAAATCGGGTTTATTTTTGATTTTTTTTTATAGGAATAAGTGAAATGAAGAAAAATGGTTTTCTTGCTCTTCCAATGCTGGCATTGTCAATCGCCTTTGTGCCTGGGCATGCCGTTGTGGCAAACACCCTGCCATCACCGGTACCCACTGCCATCATTAGCGCGGCATCCTCATGGGGGACGGCGGCTGATTCATGGGCCGGGTATACCGGATCGCTTGAGGTCTGGGTACCCACCCCAGTAACTGGCAGTTGGACGCTAACATTCCAATCGGCAACCCTTGGAAAGCAAGCGCAGGCCTCGTCTTTCTGGAATGCCAGTGCTTCCTTTGACCCGACAACCAATACCTACACGATTAGCTCGCCCTCGTGGAGCAGTGGCGTATCGGCAAATAGTGTGCTCAATATTGGGTTTAACGCGAAGGGCGTGCTCAACTCGGCCGTCGATTTGACTAACTGCAAATTCAATGGACAGCCTTGCGTCATTTCGATCATGGATTCACAGACGGCCCAGCAAACATTAAACAATCTACAAGCCACTAACCAAGGTGGCGGACAGTCTGGGGGTACGGCAGGCGGCAGCTCTGGAGGGACACCTGCAACGGGCAACGTTCCCTTGCAAGTCCAATTATCTGTCAGTAGCACTTGGACGGGTGGTTACGAAGGGGGTATTGCTGTCAAGAATCTGTCATCAAACCCGTTGCCCGCTGGTGCCAGTGGATGGCAAGCGGCAATAAAATTCCCCGACGCCAATACGGCAAGGAATGTTTTCCTGAATGGCCCATGGAATTTCCAGGTTTCGATTGCCAATGATGGCACAGTGACACTATCGCCGGAATCGTGGGCCGCCTCACTGCCGTCAGGCGGTTTGACAGTCAGCGGTTTCGGAGGTGGCAATGTGGCAAACTTACAAACAGCGACCAGTGCCAATCAATCTGTCACCGTTGTTTTTTCAACCTCTGTGCCTAATCCTCCTACGCCTACGCCTACGCCTACGCCTACGCCTACGCCCACACCCACACCAGTGCCTGTAGTACCCCAGCCAACAGGAAAAATAAACGGATTGCTGTTCAGCCCTTATAAGGATGTGACACTGAGCATGAACTGGAACGACACTGTCATTTCCACAAATGTACAGGGTTCACTGTCTCCGCTACTGACTGTTTTGCCGAAAAACGTACCCGCTGTGACCTGGGCTTTTGCCACAGGAGAATGTGGCAATGAAAATTGGGCTGGGATCAACCCTGATGTGTTGGCGCTAGCCAATGTGCAAAATTTTGTCACTGCCAATGTCAACTACGTCATATCAACCGGCGGGGCGGCAGGCATATTCACTTGCACCACAGAAACGGGGATGCAGACCTTCATCAACCGCTACGCATCGGCCAATCTCGTCGGCATTGATTTCGATATTGAAGGGAATCAAAGCCAGACAGACATCAATCACTTGGTTCAGCAAGTGGCGGCTGTGCAAGCTAGCTATCCAAATTTACGTTTCAGCTTTACGCTGGCTACCTTGGGTTCGTCCAACGGCCTAGTCACGTCAAACCTCTACGGCGACCTGAATGCGTTGGGTGATGGTGTCATTAAGGCGATTAAACAGTACGGGCTAAGCAACTATACCATCAACCTGATGGTGATGGATTTTGGTGCCGCATCAACATCCGTTTGTGTCGTGGCAAATGGTGTATGCGACATGGGAAACACAGCCATACAAGCGGCAATCAATCTCAATGCCAAATATGGCATTCCATTCAGTCAGATCGAGCTTACCCCAATGATAGGTTTGAACGATGTGGCAAGTGAGACTTTCTCACTGCAAAATGTCGATACTCTAAGTCAGTGGGCGCTGAACAATAAACTAGCTGGCATTCACTTCTGGTCAATTGACCGGGATACCCCTTGTAGTCAAACCTCGGCATCCGCGATTTGCAGTTCGTTGACCAATGTGCCTGTCTGGGGTTTTACTAAACGCTTTGCCACTGACTTGGGATACTAGTGAATAACTGATGTTACGCGCCGTACCGTTGAATATCCGCGTCAAGGGCGCAATAGCGGCCCCCGCCGCGTATTGCGCCCTTGGCCCTGTTTTCCCTGTGTTGACTAAGGAATCACATTAACGGTTATATCGAATCTTCTCGGGTACAAGCTTGATTACTCGCCATACAGTCCCTTCTTTGATAAAAGTTGCGGCATAGCCAACAGACCTTTCCTGACTCACGGATAGACGAAAACTAGCCACCCATACTCCATTTTTGGTCTGAAGTAGCCAACCTGCCACCATAACGCGTCCGTCAGAGTCTATCCAGGCTGGCAGCGGTTCGGTAAAGGCAAGCAGTTGGTCTCTATCGCCAATGCGGGATGCTTTTATCGCATCCAACAGTGCGCTGCGCATTTGTTTGGCATCGTCTAGTCCAATTCGGGTTACATGCTCGGCTGGGTAGGTAACTGTAGCCGTTGCGGTGGTGGGCTGGTCGCTCATTGCGGTGTCTCTTTGGTGGTTAAGCACATTTCAATTGGCAGGTTTGCGCAGGACGACCACCTGGCGGTTGTTCGGTCTGCGGCCCAGGAAAGGTATCGCCTTCCGTGGGGGGGGCGGGTTTTTACGTCTGTGGGATCGTTGATGTTTTGGATTACGGTGTCGCCCGACGGAGATTTGCCTACGACTTTATATTCCGACCCGCCAGGGGTGGTGGGCTTGTCCGTGGCAATGGGATAGTTCTTATCGACAAACTTCCTGATTGCTATTGCATCTGGAACGGGATTCCCTAGAGCGTTCGTTGTGCGGAAGTTGGGGAATGACTCCTGTAGGCCATGGTTTATGGCCCATTGCTCACCCTTGGTATATGCGTCGTATTCTTTTTCAGACCATGGCATGTTGTCAGGCTGGCCGGTGTGGATGCCCTCATGGTAAATGGTCGATGCCAAACTTTCAGCAGGAATATCGTGAGAAACCCCTTTTTCATCAATATTTTTGATCACGATATTCATGTCTGTACCTTGGGTGCTTCCTCCGCCCTCGAAATGTTTTATAGTCCACTTCGACCCATCATAGTAGGGATCTTCATAGTAAATCCTGTCGAAGGCAGTGATGCTGACACCACGGGACCTCAGGTCGTCAAGGAATGCTTTGTCCTTTGGACACATCACTTTCAAAGCATTGCCCAGCCAAGGGTCCGACGGAGGGCAAGGTGGGGTTGCAGCGGGGCATTCCGCTACGATACGATTGATCGGGCAGGCACCGCCATTTAAACTAGGGGCAGTTGGCTCTTTGGCAAGGGTCATGGTGGTCTATCATTTCCAGTTTCGGTCAACTTATCACTTTTTTGTCACTTCATGTGCTTTGCAAGTTTGATGATGCGGTTGTTTGGTTTAGGCCGGTTCTCCAGCAGTTTAGTCAGCTTTTTCTTGGCTATTGTGGCAAACAACACATAAGAACCGGCGGTTATGCCTAAACTGACAAAGAAGGCGGTTTGTCCCTGTAACAGCCACAGCGGGAAGGCCACAGTCAAGCCAAACACTGATATGACCAATAACACTAAACTAAACCCTGCCGTAATCAACATCCCTTGCCGCCAGTCTTTAAGCACTTTGAGATATTCCGGGTCGGCACCAGCGAGTCTTTGCCAATCGGTGAGGCTGTTAGGCACAAAAAATGGTACCCGCCGATAGGCATCCCGCCAACTGTCTATAATGGTTTCGCCCACCTCATGGACAAGGTTGGCTGAAATATCGCCTAATAGCGGGAAACTTTTCAGGTAAGCGGTGCGCAAGCCAAAATAAAGCTTTGCCACCCCGCCCAAAAAGGCATAGGCCGGACGAAGCAAACACGGTCGGCTGTTTTTCCATGTCTCTGGGCTGATCAAATCCTTGCCGAATTTCTCCCCCATCTGGCTGACGATCAACTCCACCGGCAGGGAGTTTTGTTTTACCCCCGGCAATTTCGGCAAATAATCGTCCATCATTCCGATCAAGGCTTCGGTCAGAGCCACGCCGTCAGGGGAGCCGCCGCATTGGCGTTGTTGGACTAAGGCAAAGAGCGCCTCTGCTTCGTCCCATTGGTCAGTGAGCAACCCGTCTTCTATGCCCATGACATGGCCGATCAATTTCCACAGATGTAAAAAAGCGTCTTTTTCCTCTTGGCTAATCGGGATGCCCCATTTTTCCAAGCCTTTGGGAATGACCAAGCCAAAGGTCAATAGGGTGTAAGCCACATCCTCCTGGTTGACGGGTGCGCCCAGTGTCTGGCTGTCCCACGTTTCCTGGCGTTCCGCTATTTTTTCCATAAATGGCTTGGGCTGTCCGTCTTCGCTAGTTGGCGGGGGGGAAACAGCGGAAGGGTTGAGCAACATATAACGCATGGAGGCGTGAAGGAAACGAACCTTTTTGGCCGTGATATAGCCTTTGCCCCATAGATAGCGTTTAGTGCCTTCCTTCAGTCGCCGTGTCACGGCTTGATTGACGGTGTTGACGAGGTCTTCCAAACCAGGGTCGTCGCTGACGCCGCCCTTAGACTCTCCGCAGTCAATGTGAAGGTGGTGTCGGCTGCGCTGCACATGGCTTCCGGGGATGCATCGTGCTACTTCGTCAGCCAAGACATAATCCATATCGAACTCTTTATCCTCAATGATATTAATTCCATCTTTATCCATGACGGCATCCAACATCAAACCGGTTTCATAGATGCGTTGATTCAAATACGGCGGCAATAATTTCCCGGTCTTGTAAAGGGCTGGAATGCCTTTTTCAATCAAATAACAAGAGGGTAGGCTTGCGGCATACAATACCCCCAGGGAAACCACAGTGTTTTCGTGCCAGAATTTTGATGCCAGTTTCAGTTTACCCATGTCCACCCAGTCCGGTGCTTCCATCGGTTCATAATAATCCGCCAAGCCAGGATCGTCTTTCCGGTAACTATTCAATTCTTTAGCCACCCAGGAATCATCCACGAAAAACAGTCCTGGTTGCTCAATCAATTGGTTGGCCAAAAGCAGCATCCGGTTGCTTTTAATGCTGCCATTCTTGCCTTGAAAGGTTTGATCAACCAAAAGATCCGCTTCCTTGTCCCCTATTTGCCGATATTGGTTCAAAATCGCATCGTCCCACCGTGTAGACATATTTTGCCTCATTAAAGAAAGTTAGAGATTGGTGTCTAGCTAGAGTGATGTCAGGCATCCCCGTTGTCATTCTAGGCGTTTTTGCTGTCAGTTTCTTGGCAGCAAACACAGTAAACGCTAAGAAGGATTTACGGTCAAGGCAAAATTACCAGCTTGCAAGTGGACCAATGGTCTGTCTGGTGCATTCAGAAACCTTGGCACAGATTCGCCATATCAAGCTGCCGCCTGAATGGACGGGGCAGGAGGTCCAACGCCTTTGGCTATTTCACAGTCCACTTCAACACTGGCCGCCTAGCCGCCAAGGTTTCATCCAGCCGACGCAATGGGGTATGGCGGGGCGCTTGGTGGAACAAATCCACATTGCCTGACAGGGCTTGTTCTGCGAGCTTACGCATCACTTGGATGAAGTTATCCAAGGTTTCCCGGCTTTCCGTTTCAGTCGGTTCGATAAGCATCGCCCCATGCACGACCAGCGGAAAATACATAGTCATCGGGTGTATGCCTTCGTCCAGCAATGCTTTGGCCAAATCGAGCGTGGTCACGCCGGTGTCTTTCAGGAAGCGGTCATCAAATAACGCCTCATGCATACAAGGTCCGTCGAACGATGCCGTCATCACATCTTTCAGACTGGCCAAAATGTAGTTGGCATTCAGCACGGCATCACCGGACACTTGCCACAGCCCATCCGCTCCATGGCTGAGAATATAGGCCAGCGCACGGACAAACATGCCCATCTGCCCATGAAAACCTTTCAAGCGTCCAATGCTCTCCCTAGCATCCTTGGCGTGTTCCACTAGCCTGAACCCATTGCCGTCAAGCACCACAAATGGCAAGGGGGCAAACTGGGCGAGTTCCGCACTTAACACGACAGGCCCGGAACCCGGCCCACCGCCGCCGTGGGGGGTGGAAAAAGTCTTGTGCAAGTTGATGTGCATGGCATCGACCCCCAAGTCAGCGGGTCTGACCCTGCCCACAATGGCGTTGAAATTCGCCCCGTCGCAATAAAAATAGGCCCCGGCCGCATGGACCGCTTCGGCAATGGCAATCATATCGCGCTCGAACAAGCCACACGTATTGGGGTTTGTCAGCATGATAGCCG
>QJPH01000522.1 GCA_003242955.1 Candidatus Methylumidiphilus alinenensis | reverse complement strand
GGCGGTGATACCCATCCGGTCGGCAAGCTCAAGCCCAATGCTTGGGGCTTGTATGACATGCTCGGCAATGTGTGGGAATGGGTGGAGGATTGGTACGAGCCTTATCAACCCCAGCCGCAGACCGACCCCACCGGGCCGGAGGATGGCACTCTGCGTGTGCTGCGGGGCGGCTCCTTCTTCTACGTGCCCGAGTACCTGCGCTCGGCGGTCCGGTTCAGGGGCAGGCCCGATGACCGGAACTGGTTCATCGGCTTTCGCTGTGCGCGTGGCCCCCGCCGCCAGCCTTGAGTATTGTGTTTTGCAATTTGTTGCTTTTGCTTGACACTTACGTAGCCTGTCAACAAAATGCTAATTGCAATCAAATTCCGATTTTTGTTGTCATAATAACAAACCATGTTGCGCTGGTTCCCAAGCTCCAGCTTGGGAACCCATGCCTTGCAAGCTCCAGCTTGTTCGTTGACGGTTCCTCGGGAAGCTGGAGCTTCAAAAACCCATTCCCAAGCGGGAGCTTGGGAACGAGCAAAAAACCGTCGTTCCGGCGGGGAATGCCGGAACCCAGAGGCCATGGAGGGCGGGCTAGATTCTCCTACCTGTGTTCTGGATACCGGCAATTCATGCCGGTATGACGGCAATTCCGGCTTACCCGGACTTGTGTAATCGAGAGTTGGAGCTTGGAAGCGAGCAAACCTGCTTGCCAAACATAACCAACTAGGTTAATGTGCCTTCATGGAAAAATACACACCTCATTACAAGCTATCGGCGGTTAAAATTTTGATCGAGTCGGGCAATGTGCGATCAACCCTGTCTGCGCTGGCAGGTGGTGCCGCGTTAGGGTTGGACTTTGAGGGAATTGTCGGGGTTGTCATGTCTCTGATACCGGCAGACTTCTACAAAAGCATGACCACACACAGTGACCACCGGATTTGGCAGGACGTGTACCGTCCCACTACGCCAGCCGGAGAGGTCTATCTGAAATTCACGGTCATTGATGATGTGCTCATCGTGTCCTTCAAGGAGCTATGAAATGAAATGTCCATCTTGCGCGGCGGCGGAACTGTTGCACGACACCCGCGACATGCCATACACCTATAAAGGGGAAACAACGCACATCCCGACAGTGACAGGAGACTTCTGCCCTGCCTGTGGCGAGGGTGTCCTCGACGTATCCGAGTCGATCCGTACTAGCGCGGCAATGCGGGATTTCAACAAGCAAGTCAATGCATCCATTGTCGATCCTGACTTTATTGCCAGTGTCCGTAAAAAACTCGCGCTTGACCAGAAGGAAGCTGCGGAAATTTTCGGCGGCGGGGTCAATGCATTCTCGCGCTACGAGAGCGGCAAGACCAAGCCGCCATTAGCGTTAGTGAAGCTGCTCAAAGTGCTTGACCGCCACCCCGACCTGCTAAACGAAGTAAGGATTGCATAGTCTGGGTCACATCCCGTGCGTTTTGTATTTAGAGCTGATAAACGATGAGTGCTTGAGCTTGGGAAATAAACCCACCGACTCGGTTTTTAAAACCGAGTCGGTGTCACTGCTGGCGGCGGGGGCCACGCGCACAGCGAAAGCCGACGCTCCACCCCAAGTCCTTGGGCCTGGCCCAACTCCGGTCCGCCGAGCGCAGGTTCTCGGGCCCGTAGAGGTAGGAACCGCCCCGCAGCACACGCGAAGAGCCTTGCGTCGGCCCTAAAGGATTGCTTTGCGGGTCGGCAGCATAAGCCCCATACCAATCCCAGCACCATTCCCAGACATTGCCATGCATATCAAACAAACCCCAATCATTCGGTTTGCGGGTGGCGACGGGATGAGGGTTGCCCCCTGAATTTTTGTCAAACCAAGCGTAATTGGGCAGTCTGGCTTCATCATCACCAAAACACCAGCGCGTGGTGGAACCGGCGCGGCAGGCGTATTCCCATTCGGCTTCGGTGGGTAGCCGGTAGCCGTCTGCCTCGGACACCCATATCACCGTGTCCCGGTCGATTTGGTAACAAGGTTTTAGCCCATCGTTCACTGACCAGCGGTTGCAAAATTCCACCGCGTCCAACCAACTGACTTGGTTGACGGGCCGTTCATCGGCCCCACCCTCCGGCCAGCCGGGGTCTTTGCCCAGGATGGCTAGGTAGCGTTTGCGAGTGACCGGAACCTTCATCAGTTGAAACGGGGAGAGGTATACGGTATGGACGGGCCGTTCACTGTCGTATGCATCACTGCCCATCGCAAAAATGCCGCCGGGGATGTTTATCCACAGCGGATCGGCCACGGGGGGTGTTTCAACCGGTGGCGTTTCGGGTTGCCGGGGTGGCTCGGGTTTGGGTGCTTCTGTGGGCTGGGGTGGCTTTTCCTGTTCGTCCACGGACACCGGCTCGCCGCTCCACGCGATGAACCCGGCAAATCCCAGCAGGCTGGTGAAGGCCACCGCGCCAAACACCAGCGGCATTGATAGAACCGCCAACGCCAGACCAACGCCTAGCGGCAAGCCCAAGGCTATCGCCCAGGGCTTGGGCATTCGGTCCAGTTGGTGTACAACTTGATTGGGTTCGGCTAACGGCATGGAAGTTTCGGACATTTGGAGTGCAAGGCTTGCCTTGCGAAATAAGGCTTGCCTTGCGCAATAATGACGCACAATGGGATCATAGGCAAGCAGAAATCCCCCTCAATACTGTTGACTTAAGCCGTCATACCGGCAGGGAGAGCGAAGCGAGGGTTCGCCGGTATCCAGAACACAGGGAGGTGAATCTGGCTTGCCCTCCATGGCGACTGGGTTCCGGCAATCCCTGCCGGAACGACGAAGAAAACCTTAATTCAACGCCAAGCTGGTGCTTGGCGCTCCCAGAAGGAACGCCAAGCACCAGCTTGGCCTTTGGATGGGATGTTCTTTATTGGATATTACCTTAACGTTGCGCTGTTGCGTGAAAAAAAATCCTTGCCCAAAGCCTCAGCCAAGCAGCACGGCGAAGGGACAAAAAGAAGGTCTCACGCAACGACGAAAAGTAAAAAAAATCGAAGGGTGAGCAAAATCAGTCCGGTGCATCTTGGATTCAACGGCACGGCGCGTAACATCAATTGACTATCTTGTTAGGAAACATCCATGCCGTCCATCCATATCCTCGCCGATGATCGCGAAAACCAATCCTTGGTCATCGAAGCGCTCAGACACCACGACGGGGTCGAGGTCACGGTGAGCCGACTTGAATTGGGCGATTATCTACTCAATAACCGGCTGTTGTTCGAGCGTAAAACCATGCGTGATTTTGCCGCTTCGCTGCAAGATGGTCGATTGTTCGATCAAGGCATCCGGCTTGCCGCTTCGCCCCTGCACAAGGCGATAATACTGGAAGGCAACGCCCGCGACTTGGCAAGTTGCGGCATTGGGCGGGAGGCACTGCAAGGTGCGCTCATCACCCTGACGTTGTTTCTCGGCATTCCTTTACTACGCGCCATCGACCCACAAGAGACAGCCAAGCTGATGCTGTATGCAGACCTCCAATTCGACCGCATTGCCGGCCAAGCCGCGCCAAAACTGTTCGCTGGCAAGCGGCCTAGGGGCAAGCGCAAAACCCAACAGCGGATACTGCAATCGCTCCCTGGCATAGGTCCAAGCACCGCCGACAAATTACTGGAACATTTCGGTAGCGTGGAAGCCGTACTCGCCGCCGATGGGCCAGCACTGCAAGGTGTCGAAGGCATAGGTGCGGTGCGGGCCAAGGCGATTCGTTGGGCGGTGGAGGAGAGTTGGCCGGTTTATCGGTCAAACCGGTAAAAATGACTTGTATCACGGGGTCAAATAGACTATTAAAGGCAATGGTCATCGTTCAGCCCGATTGGTGAGTTTGTGGAGTGCGGCGACTCGTCGCCGCAGGGTTCGGAAAGCGGCGACGAGTCGCCGCACTCCACATTGGGTGGGCTAAACGATGACCAATGCCCTATTTAAAGAATATGGCCAACACTCTAGAGGAGCGAACAATGAACCGACCCGCCTTGAATCTGCCGTCACTGTATGAACAATTAATAGATTTGCCGGAAAACATCACCGGTGAAATTATCGACGGCGAACTCTATACCCAGCCGCGTCCGGCAGGGAGGCATGGAGAAGCTGGCAGTGTGATGGGAATGCGCATTGGACCCCCGTTTAGATTTGGCGAGGGCGGACCCGGCGGCTGGTGGATTTTGAACGAACCGGAAATCCATTTCGTCCGCGACACCGTGGTGGTCGTGCCGGACGTGGCCGGTTGGCGGCGCGAGCGCATGCCCAATATCCCGGAAGGCCACCGCTTTGAAGTCGTGCCGGATTGGGTTTGCGAAATCCTCTCGCCGTCCACTGGCAAAAAAGACCGCGCCAAGAAGTTGCCACTTTATGCCCGTTACGGCGTTGCCCACGCCTGGCTGGTCGATCCATTGGCGCAGACGCTGGAAGCCTTCTCGCTTCATGAAGGCCATTGGTTGCTGGTCGCCACTCTCACAGACGATGATCCGGTTAGCTTGGCCCCGTTTGATGCCATCACGTTTTCACTGGCGGATTTGTGGGTGTGATGGCTTTGCTTGCCCATAACCCTAAGGAAACTGAAAAAAAACTTGTATCACGGAAAGAAATAGACTATTAAAGTGGGTTATTGACTAACACAAACCTTAAGAAGGTGGCGAGCATGGGCGAACTTTTGGAAGCGGTGGTGATTGGCAGTGGCTTTGGCGGCGCGATAAGTTGCTGTCGTTTGGCACAAAAATGGAAAAACAAGGTCTTGCTGCTTGAACGTGGCAAGCGCTATCCGATGGGTTCGTTCCCACGCTCGCCCCATGACTTTGCCAGTAATTTCTGGAGTCCGCCGGGGGACCAAACCCGCCGCCCCGAACATATCGCCAAGCGTGATTTGCGCGGCATGTTCGACATGCGCACTTTTACCCGGATGGATGCCGTGGTCTGCGCTGGATTGGGTGGAGGCTCGTTAATTTATGCCAATGTTTTTCTGGAACCGCCGACTCAGACGTTTGAGCGCGGCTGGCCAAAGGGACTGGACAAGGCGTATTTGCAACCCTATTACGAGGTTGCCCGCTCGGTGCTAGGTGCGCGACCTGTGCCTTCTTGGACCAGCGAGCCGCGTCGGAAAATCATCCGCACCGAGTTATTTCAAGACTTTGCCCACAATCAGGGCCGCGACTCGACCCTAGCCGATATCTGCGTGTTTTTCGGCAATGATTTCAACAACCCCACTCCAATCGGCGTACAGGAAAAAAACCGCTACGGGGCCGTGCAAACCTCCTGCACCTACTGCGCGGAATGCGACGTGGGCTGCAACACCCACTCGAAAAACACTGTTGACCTCAATTACCTCCATATCGCCGAGCAGGTACACCAAGCGCATATACAAACCGAATGCGTGGCGGAAAAAATCGTTCCGCTCAACGAATTGGGCGAGGAAGACACCACCGCCGACGGAACACACGGCTACCGGGTGCATTACCGCCATCTTGATGATGGACCCGCCTTCGTCGATACACGTCGCGTCGTGGTGTCGGCCGGCACCCTAGGCAGCAACGAACTGCTGCTGCGTTGCCGCGACAAGTTCGGCACACTGCCGCGACTCAGCCAACGCCTAGGGCGACGCTTCTCCGGTAATGGCGATTTCTTGTCCTTCGTGGTAAAGGGCAAAAAACGCGCCGATCCAAATTATGGGCCGGTCATCACTCAATACACCGACTACAACCTATTCAAGAACCACGATCCCGACCGGGCATTCATCCTTGAAGATGCCAGCTATCCGAATTTCGCAGCCTGGTTCGTGGAAGGCTTGCAGCCCAGCCTGAACATCCTGGGGGTGCTGAAGAAAACTTGGCGGGTCTTGTGTTCGATTTGGCGACATCTGGTGCAGACATTCGTCGATGGCAAATGGAGCGGTTCGGTCGGTGACCTTGCCAACCAACTGCTAAAGGGCGATGAGTCTTACCGCAGCATCGTGTTGTTGTGCATGGGGCTGGACAAGGGCGACGGTGTACTGACTCTACGCGACGGCAATCTGGAACTTGATTGGCCACAGCAAACCAGTATGCCGCTGTATGATGGCATTATTGCGGCGGGCAAAAAGTTCAAGGCGTTCGTCCAGTCCTGCATCTTCTTCCCGCTGCCAACATGGCTTTGGCCGGTGCGCAACAATATTACCGTCCATTCCCTTGGTGGATGCATCCTCGCCGACAGCCCCGAGCAAGGCGTGGTCAGCGCGGCCGAGCATGACCGCGGTCAAGTTTTCGGCTACCAAGGCTTGTATGTGGCCGACGGCTCGCTGCTACCCAGTGCCGTGGGTGCCAACCCGGTTGCAACCATTTCTGCCCTTGCAGAATGGATTGCCGAAGGCATTACCGGCATCGCCCCAGATGAAAGCCTGGGTGCTTGATGGCAAATTCTTGTTTGCTGGTTCCCAAGCTCCGGCTTGGGAACCCTTTATCTTGCAAGCTCCTGCTTGGATGTTCTTTGGGAAGCAGGAGCTTCAAAAACCCCATTCCCAAGCAGGAGCTTGGGAACGAGCAACAAGGAAGTTATTTTCGACCCTATCTAATAATAAATTTGGAGTTGTTATGACTGTGTCCCTGACTTTCAAAGAAACCATGGCTGGCCATTTCGCGCTAGGCGCGACTGATCCGACAGCAGGCGAGAAGCTTGGCAAAGAAAGTGGCTTTAACTTGACGATGCATGCCGAGGTCAGCCTAGTCGATCTGGACAAGTTTCTCGCCGATCCACTACATCTTGGCGGCCTAAGCGGGACGATTGACTTCCCTCCCATGGGAACGAATATGGTGGCTCATTCCGGGGTATTCAACCTGTTCAAGCCGGCCGACGATCCGAACTTGACCTATATGATTTACGAGTTAGGTTTCCAGCACGGCGGTCAGGATTATTACCTCGCCGGCCACAAAGACGTGCGAGACGACCCCGGCTTCGATTTATGGTCGGACACTACGACACTGTACACCACGTTGCACCAAGGCAAGGATAAAACTGGCCCGGTCATCGGTGCGGGAATTTTAACCCTAGGCGTGATGCAACTGCTTGATTTATTGTCAACGGTCAAGACACCCGGTGCGGATGGCATTCAGGGCAAGGTAGCGGCCATCGCCAAATTCGGCTCGTTCTTCGCCGGCAAGCTTTGGGATAGCTATGTCGTAAGCAAATTCGGCAAATTCCTCTACGACAAACTTTCCGACGATTCGTTTGATTACGATGTGCTGGTGATCGGTAGTGGCTTCGGCGGGGCGGTGACTGCCTGCCGCTTGGCGGAAAAAGGCATGAAGGTCTGCATCTTGGAGCGCGGACGGCGCTGGGAAGTGAAAGACTACCCTCGCGACCCCAAAGATGCATGGTGGTGGTCAAACGAAAACCCCGCCGAACACAATGGCTGGATCGACATCCGCAGCTACCCCAACATGGCTGTCGCTCAATGCAGCGGCGTCGGCGGTGGCTCGCTGATTTATGCCAATATCTTTGTCGAAGCCAAACCGTTCTCCTTCGAGTCTGGCTGGCCTAAGGAAATCACCTATGAGGCATTGCAGCCGTATTATGAAAAAACCGGCCAAATGCTGAACGTGCAAGCAGTGCCGGATAACCAACTGCCGCCAAAGACCAAACTAATGAAAGAAGCCGCCGAACAAATCGGAGAGGGCCACCGCTTCCTCAAAATGCCCTTGGCGGTCAGTTTCGACCCGGATTTTAGCTACAACCGCGAGGATGCCTTTGAAGACAAGCATTCCAAGCCATTTATCAACGCATTCGGCCAACAGCAAGGCACCTGCGTACATTGCGGCAATTGCGACATCGGCTGTCAAGTCAAAGCCCGCAACACCTTGGACTTAAACTATATTCCCTTGGCCGAGCAACACGGTGCGGTAGTCAAACCCTTACATTTAGTCAGCCGGATCACCCCGCTGCACAACGGCGTGGGCTACCGTGTCGATTTTGACCGCATCGACGTAGAAGGAAAGGCACTGATAGCGGGCCATTTAAACGCAAAAAAAGTCATCGTTGCAGCCGGCACAATGGGCAGCAACGAATTATTGCTGCGCTGCCGTGACGAATATGGCAGCCTGCCCAATTTGAGTCCGATGCTGGGCGTAGGATGGAGTTCCAACGGCGATTTTTTAACCCCGGCAGTTTACAAGCGGTGCGATATCGACCCAACCCGCGGACCGACCATCACCTGCTCGATAGACTACCTTGACGGTTCCTTTGAAGGCCAACGCTTCTGGGTACAGGATGGCGGCATCCCCAATTTGCTTAAAGATGCAATCGGCGGCCTGGGTCAAGACCATTCGTTCGGCCATTTTTTCACCTCGTTAAATTCGTTGGTCAAGAATGACACCCCATTATCATCCGTGATGCCTTGGTTTGGGCAAGCAGTGGATGCCTCGAATGGCGTGTTCAAGCTGACGCGCAGTTGGATGCCGCCGTTCCGCCATGAAGTCAAGCTGGAATGGGACATTGAGAAGTCCAAGGCGGCGGTCCAGGCCCTGATCGACATGCATATCAAGCTTTCCGAGGCAACTGGCGGGGAGCCGATGGTGCCGCCGACCTGGACTGTGTTGAAGAACCTTGTAACCCCGCATCCGTTGGGCGGCTGCCACATGGGCGAGAGTAGCGCCGATGGCGTGGTGGACCACAAAGGCGAAGTGTTCGGCTACCCCGGACTCTATGTCGCAGACGGTTCAATCATCCCCAAGGCCGTCGGTCTGAATCCCTCGCGGACCATCGCGGCGTTGGCCGAACGCATCGCCGAACTGATCGAACCCTAGCCTTTAGGAGCCTCCGCCATGTCCTTGATTGAACGCATTGTCCCTTTCACCGCCGGTGACGGAATGGGATTGAACTTGATCAATGTCCGCTCCGCCGAAACACCGCCAACGCGTGACCCCGTCATCTTGGTGCATGGAGCCGGGGTGCGGGCGAATATCTTCCGCGCCCCCGGCCAAACCACTATAGTCGATGCCTTAGTCGAGGCCGGTTACGATGTTTGGCTGGAAAACTGGCGCGCCAGCATAGATTTTCAACCGAACCCTTGGACACTGGATCAGGCCGCGCTGCACGACCACCCTTATGCCGTGCGTAAAATCCTTGAAGAAACCGGGCGCGACAGCTTGAAGGCGGTGATACACTGCCAAGGCTCGACTAGCTTCATGATGTCGGCGATAGCGGGCTTAGTGCCGCAGGTCACGACCATCGTCAGCAACGCGGTGTCGCTCCATACGGTGATACCGAAATGGTCCGCATTCAAGCTCGACTTCGTGGTCCCCATGGTCAAATTGTTGACGCCTTACGTCAATCCGCACTGGGGCGTGGACGCGCCAAGCTTGATCGCCAAGGCAATGACGCTATTGGTCAGGCTGACACACCACGAATGCAATAACACTGTCTGCAAAATGGTCAGCTTCACCTACGGTGCCGGTTTCCCTGCCTTGTGGCGTCACGAGAACCTCACCGAGTCCACGCATGAATGGATCAAAGGAGAATTCGGCAACGTGCCCTTGTGTTTCTTCCTCCAAATGGCCCGGTGTGTGCGGCGGGGCAACTTGATCGCAATCGGGGGCTTCCCCCAACTGCCCACAGACTTCGCCGCCAGCCCGCCAAAAACGCAAGCGCGAATAGCATTCTTCTCCGGCGAAAAAAACCTCTGTTTCCTGCCGGAAAGCCAACGCAAGTCTTGGCGTTATTTCGACCAGTTGCACCCCGGCTTCCACACCTTGCATGTATTGCCGGAATACAGCCACTTGGATATTTTCATGGGCAAGAACGCTGCCAAAGATGTGTTTCCGTTGATGATCACCGAACTGTCAAAATAAACTTATTGGAGGATGAAATGGGTCAACCGAAGAGAATTCAAGCAACCGCCGGACAATATTCCCTAGTCGATACAATACCGTTTCAATTACCGGTGGCCTGTGCGCCTTCGCCGGTATTGATGGCAGTCTTTCCAATCAACGCCGACAAGGCCCGCGAGATATTGCCCGCCGAAGTCCACCCGCTTCGGCTGTTCGGCAAGGGCTTGTTGGTCGTGACCGTCATCAACTATTTAGGCACGAATATCGGCACTTATATCGAGTATAGCATTGGCATCGCCTGCACCCAAGGTCTGAAACCCCCACCGCCATTGCTACCGCTGTTATTTTTGAATACCTTCGGCACCGGCCAGTATGTCGTCGAACTGCCCGTGTCCACAAAAATTTCGGTGAAAGGCGGCAAGGGCATCTGGGGAATGCCTAAGCATCAGGGCAATCTCGATTTCAAAATCGGTGAGTCCACTGTCAGCAGCCAATACGACCTAGACGGCAAGCTTGTAACCTATTTGGAAATTGCCAAGCCTAGGAGCACACCCATTCCCTTGCCCAATATCAGCGCGGTGAATTATTGTTCCTTCCGCGGCATGTTGATGAAATCCTATATCTATTTTAAAGGCCACGTAGGCTTTGGCCTGTCCAAATGGGCGAAGGCAAAGCTGGTGCTTGGCGACCATCCCCGCGCCGACATCTTGAAGTCTTTGGAAATCGAAAACCAACCCTGGCTGAGTGCGTTCATCCCGCAAATCGTCGGCACGTTGGACGACCATGTGGAATCTTGGTTCCTGCACCAAGATCAGCCACCGACGACCCCGCCCGAGGGTTTTGAGAGTGTGATCGACCTGCCTCTGGATGAAACCTGGCCCCCGCCACCGACCGCACCCGTGGCTGGCCAAACGTATGGCAACCTCAACCGTTAAGGAGCTAATGTGACATCTTCACCCACTGTCCACCTCGCCGCCCCGCAGACACATGGCCAACCGAAGCGGGCCTTGGTTTTGCCGGGTGGCGGATTGCGCCTGTCTTACCAAGCGGGTATCCTGGTCGCGCTGGAAGAAGCCGGACTGTCATTCCAATTCATGGACGGCACGTCCGGCGGCAGCTTGAACCTGTCAATGCTGCTGTCCGGGCTGTCGCCGGAGGAAACTTGCCAACGCTGGCGTAGCCTGAATCTCGCCGACACGGTGTCGTTCCTACCCCTTAAGGAATACTTGCATGTCGAAACGTTGGAAGGTGTCGGTGATGCCGACGGCTTTCGCAACAAAGTGCTGCCCCACTTCGGCATTGACTTTGATCGCATCCACCAAGTGGATGCAGTTCTCGCCAACTACAACGTGCTGGATTACGGCAACAAAGCCGTCAAAACCATCCCACACCGCCTGATTGACGAAGACATGGTGATCGGCGGCATGTCGCTGCCCGGTGTCTTTCCACCGGTGCGCAAAGAAGACAGCATCTACCTCGACACTGGCTTTGTCCAAGATGCCAACCTGCTCGAAGCAGTCAAGCACGGCGCGGAAGAAATTTGGGTGTTGTGGGGCTTGGGCAACACCGGCACCTACCGTGGCGGTGTATTGAACTTGTATGTGCAGATGTTGGAAGTCAGCGCCAACACCGCGCTGAATAATCAATTGGACACGATACGCGACTTGAATGCTCGCATTGAGCAAGGCGTGGGCCCCTACGGGCAAACCCGGCCCATCCAAGTTCGTGTGATCCGCCCCGACTATCCCCTCCCACTGGACCCGGATTTGTACTTGTGCAAAATCAACCATACCACCTTGATAGAAATGGGCTATGCCGACGGCAAGGCGTATTTGCGCCGCTTGGACGAGTTGCCGGCGGAAATTCCGGCCAACCCCACACATATGCACGATCCCTTGCAGGGCATCCGTTTCCAAGCTCCGCTACAAGGCAAGCTTGACTTGCTGGCCGACCAATCTGATGCGGCCCATGACATCCAGATCAACCTTACCGTGCATGTCAACGACGTGAACCGCTTTATCGCCGGCCCGGAACATGAAGCACGGGTTACTGGCCATCTAAGCGGTTCGATTTTCGGCTCGCTGAAGATGATCGAAGAGGGCCGATTCACCCTAGAATGTCTGACGGACAAAACCAGACGGATCGTCTACGCTTTAAGCTATAGCCAAGACGGACAACACTACAATTTGCTTGCCGAACAAGTGCTGCACGACGATCAAGGGTTGGACTTATGGAACGATTTATCGAACCTCAGCTTGAATCTATTTAAAGTCAACGCAGAAGCGTCCGAACTTGTCGCGAACGGTACGCTGCGACTGCCCCTTGGTTCTGTGAAAGACTGGATACAGTCCTTCCATGTAACCGAAACGACTGGCCTGATGGAAAAACTCAGCGTCACAACCCGCTTCGCCCGATCAATCCTCGGCGGGGTGTATGACGCGCATATCTAAGGCGATTTTCAAGAATGTTTACCCCCCTTTTGCATAGGTTTATTGACAAATCTCAATCCACACAATTTCAGTAAATTAAACCAACCTCCGGGAGTGACTATGACCACGAAATTCAAAAAACCCGAAAACCTCGAATTGCTCCACGACATCGCCGACCCTGATGATACAAGCCGGGCCAACCGCCTATGCGTAGTTATCAGCGACGTGCATTTCACCGACGGCACGGTTGGCAACCAAAGTGTCGAAGAACCCACGTGGGATGGTTTTTTCAAAGAAGTCGAATCGTTTTGTGTAGATTATGCCATTGAGGAATTGACTTTAGTGCTGGACGGCGACGTAGTTGACATGATTCGCACTGGCAAATGGGCCGAGAAGGGCATCTATCCATGGCAGCGTGACCATGACGAATTCGCTCCGATTCTCCGCACCATCATCCACGACATCTCCACGATTCATGGCGGCGAACACGATAGCGGGCGTCGCCGCTTCTTCAGCCTGCTTAAAGATCTGCCCGAACGCCTCAAAGGCAAAGGGCAGGAAGGCAAGGACATCGCGGTGAAAACCTTGGCACTACTGGGCAACCACGACAAAGAAATCCTCGCCGACAACGATGTACTAACCGTCTTTTACGAAAATTGCCTAGGCCAAAAAGTGGCTGATTTACCTGAAGATTACCGCCGATGGGTGGGTCGCCAGTACGGGGACGAGAACCTCTTCCTCGACAAATCGAGTGTGCCGTGGCTACCGTTCTACCACGGAGACCGCGGTTTCAGGCTATTCATTACACATGGCCAGTGGCGTGATGCCGCCAACTGCCGCGAAATCGGCGGCTGGACCGTAAAGGATGGCTGGAGCCTCGAAAACTGGCAGCAATCACGCTTCGCGCCGTTTCGGGAGCCGTGTTTCGGCGACACCGTCGCTGCCGGAGTATTGTCCACATTCATTTACAAGACCAACCAAGCACTAAACAAGCTGAAAACCGGGGAACCCAACACCGAAATTGCCAGATTGGAACGAATTATAGACGAACTCGACCTGTATCGGCCAACTTACGCCGCAGTCGAACGCATCTTGCTGGAAACCCGCGACCGCCGGACAAAAGGAAAAAGCACCCAAATCACGGGCATCATCGAAAACAATTTGCACGAAGCCATTTTGCAATGGATAAACTTGGATTTCACACTAGAAAGTGCCAGCGGAACCCTGCGCTGGGCCTTGCACATTGCCAAATGGGTGTTGAACTTCTTCGAATCGCTACCCGGTTCCGGCCACCGTATCGAATTGGAAGCCGTGTATTGGGTATTGCGGTTGATCGCAGGCTTGCAAAATCTTCTGGGTAACAAAAAGGGCAAATTAAGCCGCAAGGACATGGTCAAATTTCCCTGTTTCTTAGAGGAATACCGTGATTATGGATTCCATATCCACTGCGAAGGGCATACCCATATTCCATTGCAACAAGAAGTTTATTTCAAAAAGCCCGAGAAGAACAAAAACTATACTTACAGCGTTTTCAACATCAAAGAGTTACTTGATAGTGGGTATGTTGGTGCAGGTCATTCTGTTAATTTTAGTGCTAACTGAATATCCATTCTTTAGTTATTTTTTTAAAGATGAAAACGCTGTACATAAAAATCGCATCATTCTTGTAAAAACATAGGCCAACCAATCGTTTAAAAACATACTATAATGGATCCATGGGCTTCCTTCAATGGCACGTTAACCCGGCCACACAGCTTAAATTTGGGAGA
>QJPH01000302.1 GCA_003242955.1 Candidatus Methylumidiphilus alinenensis | reverse complement strand
CTGTTTTGGATTCCGGCGGGTCTTTGGAACCTAAAAATAGCCTAAATTCATAAACTTAACGTCGGGAACAACTCTAATGAATCCACCAAAACCGAAATGAATTGTCCACGAGAATCACAAACACCTTCTTCGCAAATCACCTTGCCAAGCTGGAGCTTGGCGTTCCTTCTGGGAGCGCCAAGCACCAGCTTGGCCTTTGGATGGGATGTTCTTTATTGGATATTACCTTACCGTCCATGGCCTGGATTTCGGCATCCTTGCCGAAATGACGTGATTTTGAGTGATAATGAGACGTGACTTTGAGCAAGTTGATAATTGCTGGTTTTCTAGCCAAATTATATGCTGCTGACACCCTAACAGGCGTATTACTTTACGCCTAAGTAAGCGTATAATTAAAATTTTACACCTCCTAATTCTAGGGTGTCAATGTCCATTTTATGAAAAAAAACCCCGAATGAAAAACTCTGATACACCTTCATACGCAAAGCCGAAATTGTTGGAACAGGTGCGTGGCAAGCTTCGCCTGAAGCATTACAGCATCCGCACGGAGCAGTCGTATCTGGATTGGGTCAAGCGTTTCGTGCTGTTCCACGAAAAACGCCATCCGGAGGAAATGGGGGCCGCCGAGGTTGAGGCTTTTTTGACGCATCTGGCGGTGGAAGGGCGCGTGTCGGCTTCGACGCAGAACCAGGCGAAGGCGGCGCTGTTGTTCTTATACCGCGAGGTTTTGGAAGTCCAGTTGCCGTGGCTGGATAATGTAGCTCAGGCGAGTGTTCCCAAGCGCTTGCCGGTGGTGCTGACGCAGGCAGAAGTGAAAAATGTGCTGGACCGCCTTAAAGGCACCCAGCAGTTGATTGCGAAGCTGCTCTACGGGACGGGGATGCGGCTGATGGAGTGCATGAGGCTGCGGGTTAAAGACGTGGAGTTCGAGCGTCGCGAGTTGATCGTGCGCGACGGCAAGGGTTTCAAGGACCGGGTGACGATGCTGCCGGACAGCTTGGTCGAACCGCTCAAGGTGCATTTGGCCCGCGTCAAGGCTTTGCACCAAGATGATTTGCGGGCGGGCTTCGGCAGTGTTTACCTGCCTAATGCCTTGGATATTAAATACCCAAACGCGGGTAGGGAGTGGGGTTGGCAGTATGTCTTTCCTTCTACGAAGCTTTCGGTCGATCCGCGCTCGGATGTGACGCGGCGGCATCACGCCGACGAGAAGACCATTCAACGGGCTATGAAGCAGGCGTTGCGCGATGCGGATATCAGCAAGCCGGCCTCTCCGCACACACTGCGGCACAGCTTCGCCACGCATTTGTTGCAATCGGGTTATGATATCCGCACGGTGCAGGAGTTGTTGGGCCACAAAGACGTGGCGACGACGATGATTTACACCCATGTGTTGAACCGGGGCGGAAGGGGAGTGGCGAGTCCGTTGGATAATTTGTAGGAGCGGGCCATGACCGCGATAAAACTGACCACGATTGTCGAGGGTCCAATCATTCGTGGGCATTGCCCACTCCTACGCGTTACAGCGTTTTTTATATCACAAGTTACTTACATAATGTACGTCTATGTCGGCAAAGGGTTGCCGACCTACTACGTAACAAGGGTCAATAATACAACAAATTTGAATCGAGATTGGATACGTTAAATGACAGAATTGACATTGGTTTTTGACCGGGAATTGATCCGCCGCTACGACCGGCAGGGTCCGCGTTATACGTCCTACCCCACCGCCGTGCAGTTCAACGATGGTTACGCTGTCTCCCATTATTATAAACACGCCCATGGCACCAACGAGGAACAGAAGCCGGCGCCCTTGTCGCTGTATTTCCACATTCCTTTTTGTGCGACGGTTTGCTTTTATTGTGCTTGCAACAAGGTGGTGACGAAAAACCAAGCGCATACGGTGCGCTATCTCGATTGCCTTTCCTTGGAAATCGAAAAACAGGGGGGGCTGTTTGATAAAAGCCGCAAGGTTGAACAATTGCATTGGGGCGGCGGCACCCCGACATTCCTGAACCAGCAACAGATGGGGCGGTTAATGGAAGAAACCCGCAGGCATTTTCACCTAATCGACGACGGCGAATACTCGATTGAGATTGATCCCCGTACTGTCGATCCCGAGCGGATCGTTTTCCTCCGCGATCTTGGCTTTAACCGGTTAAGCCTGGGGGTGCAGGATTTTGATCCGACGGTGCAACAGGCTGTCAATCGCATCCAGTCCGAAGAACAGACCTTGGGGATTATAGACGCCGCCCGTGGGGCGGGGTTCAAGTCGGTCAGCCTGGACCTCATCTATGGTCTGCCGTTCCAGTCGGTTGACAGCTTCGATAAGACGCTGAACCGTGTCATTGATGCCAGCCCAGATCGTATCTCAGTCTTCAACTATGCGCATTTGCCGCATCTGTTTAAGACGCAGCGCCAGATTGACGAAAGTGCCTTGCCCTTGCCCGAGGAGAAATTACGCATCTTCCGCCATGCCATCGAGAGGCTCTCCGATGCTGGGTATGTTTACATTGGCATGGACCATTTCGCCAAACCATTTGATGAATTGGCGGTTGCCCAGCGCGAAGGTAAGCTGTCGCGTAACTTTCAAGGTTACGCCACCCATGGCGATTGCGATATCGTGGGGATGGGGGTCAGCGCCATCGGAAGGGTTGGCAACAGCTATAGTCAGAACGAGCGCGATTTGGAGCAATACCAAAAGCGCATGGAAAACGGCGATTTGGCGGTTTTCCGTGGCGTGGAGTTGACTTGGGATGATGTTTTGCGGCGGGATGTCATTAACCAACTGATTTGCCATTTCGAATTACAAATACAAAGCTACGAAACGCGTTACGGCATCGACTTTTGGGAGTATTTCGCCGCCGAAACGGTGCAGTTGTCTAAAATGCAAGGTGACGGGTTGCTTGCCGTTGAGCGGGGCAGTCTTCGGGTGCTTCCCGCAGGCCGGCTGTTGATCCGAAATATTTGCATGGTTTTCGACTTTTACCTGAACAGCCAGGACGATGATAAGGTGCGCTTCTCCAAAGTGATTTGATGAGTCTGTGTTCCTGGCAGAGTCGCAAGTGACTTCGTTGCGGAGTAGGGTGATTTCTAATAATGAATCCACCAAAACAGAAATGAATTGTCCACGAAAATCACGAACAATTCCTCCGCAAACCACCTTGCCAAGCTGGGGCTTGGCGTTCCTTCTGGGAGCGCCAAGCCCCAGCTTGGCGCGGTACACCCTGATGCCAAGCTGGGGCTTGGCGTTCCGATTAAACGCTTAACTTAATGGCAGTGACCCTAACCCTCCCCCTGTCGGGGAGGGAGTTGCAGGGCTTAATTCAACAGCATTGCCCCCCTCGGGGGGAGGGGTGTGTGAACAGCATTGCCTTGGCATCCCGGCCGGTATGACGATGCTTTTGCCATTGGCTGAAGCATCTTGGTAATCAGGCAATCGTATGTCGAATGAGCCACGTAGACATGCTTTGACAGTTATTTTTTGATCTAGATTAAAAAAAATTACGAAATCTATTGAAATGAAGTGTTCACGAAATTAAAATGGTAACCACTCGCTAGGGTTGTGGGTTTGAGCCTGGCTCTGGCAGGGTAGGTGGTGTACAAGACACCTAC
The DNA here is from genome assembly GCA_003242955.1 of Candidatus Methylumidiphilus alinenensis. Taxonomy (GTDB): domain Bacteria; phylum Pseudomonadota; class Gammaproteobacteria; order Methylococcales; family Methylococcaceae; genus Methylumidiphilus; species Methylumidiphilus alinenensis. The sequence continues at coordinate 10,391 of QJPH01000302.1, read as the reverse complement.
AAAGCCTTTTGCTAACGTCCAAAGAGGCGTTTTTTTAAACAATTTTAAATATCGAGGTAGCTTACGATGGAACAGGAAAAAGACAATTTTTGGCTTTACATAGCCGGTCTTATCGTTGTAACGATTGCGTTGGTGCTGTTGCTGAAGTCCAGAGAAATGGAAGTTAGCGGGGCAGGCGAAGCCCAGCAGCAGCTCAAGGCCGAAGTGGAAAAGCAGATGCAAAACAAAAAATAAGAGTTTGGAATTAGTGGCGGTTCGGACATCAGCAGTGATTTTCGCAGGAAATAGAAAAAATAACAAAACCGCCAATAAGGAGTCGATAGTTAGATAGCTTGTTGCACGAATGCCTTATGTGGACCCTGAAATAATAATAATAGTAAGAGGGTTCTCATTTGCTTTCGTGTGACAAGGTTTTTCCCGATTAGGAAGATGTTTCGGCTAAACTCAAAACGTCGTCGTTCCGGTGTGGATCGCCGAACCTAGGCTCCATGGACGGCGCGGGCTTTGGGGCATCCCTGCAATCTGGATTCCGGCGATCCATGCCGGAATGACGGAATAGTGAAGCATCTTCCTAATCAGGAGGCTTTTTAAGACGGTCAGTGCCGGTTCAATATCCATTCCAAAACCATCTTGCTGCCGAAGTAGCCGAGCATCAATGAGATGAAGCCTCCTAGAGTCCAACGAATGGCAGTTTGACCACGCCAACCTTGGCGGCTTCTTCCTAGCAACAAAACCCCGAAAACCAACCAGGCGAAAATAGACAGCACGGTCTTGTGGACCAAATGCTGCGCGAAAAGGTTTTCCACGAACAAAAATCCGCTTAACAATGAAAGTCCGAGCAGCACAAAGCCAGCGGCAATGAGTTGGAACAATAGTTTTTCCATGGTTTGCAAGGGCGGCAGGGAGCGTATAAGCCCCTTGGCGCGGTGACTGCGTAGATGCCAGTCTTGTAATGCCAAAAGCAGCGCCTGCAATGCGGCTATGTTGAGGAAGCTATAAGCAAGCATGGAAACTAAGATGTGCAAATCCATTTGCCAAGAATGGATTTTAAGCGCATGTGCCTCTTCCGGGACGGCAAGCTTCAAAAAAATGATTGCTGCGTTCAACGGAAAGATAACCACGCCGAGCTTGTCCACGGGCTTGGTCAAGGCGGCCAGCAGTAATATGGCGACGATAATCAAGCTGGCCAGGGACGAAACGCTAAGGAAGCTGAAATTGACGGTTCCTGCGCGGTCGCACATGTCGGTCAGGCTGGCTGCGTGCAGCACAGCGGCAAGCCAGCCTAGGCCTAAAACTCTTAGGCGTTGCCAGGAACTGTTTTTCGAGGCGATATAGTCTGTATTCAGGGAATGGACTAGCGCAGCCCCGGCCGCAAGGTAGGCGATAATGGCGATGATGCCAAACTGGCTTGTAGTCATGGTAAAGAACCCCTCCAGCCCCTCACTGCCATTAAGTTGAGCAAAAACTCGTCGTTCCGGCAGGGATCGCCGGAACCTAGGCTCCATGGATGGCATGGATTGTTGGCATCCCTGCAATCTGGATTCCGGCGGTCCATGCCGGAATGACGGCTTAACTTAATGGTATTGCTCCAGCCCCTAGTCTGTCGTGACAAACAGTGGGAAAGTTGATCTCAGGTTAGGGCTTTCGAATTCTTAGGATTTCGGAAAATCAAAGGTTTCGCATTAGCGGATTCGGCATCATGGCGAGCCTGGAAAATCGCATCGTATACCCGCTGCCGGTCGGGGGATAAGCTACAGGCCGGGTCCGTGTTGTGCATGTCGCCAGTGAGTAGGTAGGCTTGGCAATGGCATCCGCCGAAATCCTTGGTTTTCTCGGGGCATGACCGGCAAGGTTCTTTCATCCACTCAAATCCACGGAAGTGGTTGAAGGCAGCGGAATGATGCCAGATGTCGTGGACGCTCATGTCCTTGACATTCGGGCAATCCAGCCCCGGCAATTCGCGGGCGGAGTGGCAGGGCAGGGCGGTTCCATCCGGGGCGATGGTTAGGAAAGTGGTGCCCCAGCCGTTCATGCAGGCTTTCGGGCGGTCTTCGTAGAAGTCTGGGACCACGTAGTAGATTTTCATCTTACCCTTGACCTTTTCCTTGTAGGCTTGCGCGATAGACTCGGCTTCAACAAATTGCTCTTTGGTCGGTAGCAGTTGGTCACGGTTTAAATGAGCCCAGCCGTAGTATTGGGTGTTGGCCAGTTCAAGGTAATCTGCGCCCAAATCGCTAGCCATTGCCAAAATATCGTGCATTTGATGAATGTTTTTGCGGTGGATCACCACGCATAACACCATCGGGTAGCCGTTCTTTTTCACCAGCCGGGCGACTTCCTTTTTGTGGTCGTAGGATTCAGTACCGGCCAGTTCATCGTTTAGGGTCTTTTCAGGGGATTGGATGCTGACCTGTATGTGATCAAGTCCGGCTTCTTTCAGTTCAACGATCTTGGCTTCAGTCATGCCGTAGCCTGAGGTTATCAGGTTGCTGAAATAACCGAGTTGCCGTGCGTGTTTCACAAGCTCGGTCAAATCTGGGCGGACTAGTGGTTCTCCACCGGAAAAGCCGAGTTGCACCGCGCCCATTGCCCGTGCCTCGCTGAGTACGCGCAGCCAATCTTCGGTGTTTAGCTCGCTTTTGATGCGGGCAAAATCTATCGGGTTGGCGCAATAAGGGCATTGCAGGGGGCAACTGTAGGTCAGTTCCGCCAGCAACCAACGGGGAGGGGAGATTCTGTCGTTAACTGACCCAGCCATTTTCAATTGCGACCTCCAGAAATCCGTAAATGTCGTTTTTTAACCCCGGCTGCTTGAATTTTTCCTCAAGCTCGACAAGGATGTCTTCTGCGTTATGTGCTCCGTCGCACAGTTTCAGTATTTCGGTGGACGGGACATTAAGCTCGACGATCCCTTCTGGGTAGAGAATTACATGTTTTTGTTGAGCTTCTTCCCATTGCAAACGAAGGAAGGGTGAGAAATTTAAAGTTTTGGTCGTATCAAGCGTCATCTTACATTACCGTTGGGTGTAGTCGTCCTTAGGGCATTGCCTTACACATTGAAGTACGGAGGTTTCCGGTCTATGTAGGCCAGCCACATGGCATCCAACATAGTCCACAATATGTCGAGCTTGAATTGCAGGATTTCCAGAGCCCGATCTTGTTGCTGGCGAGTTTTGAAATGTTCCAAGGTAATGGATAGACCGTGTTCCACGTCTCGGCTTGCCTGAGTCACGCGCTTGCGGAAGTACGCCAATCCTTCGGCTTCTATCCAAGGATATTTGTCCGGCCAGCCAGCCAGCCGCTGCTTGTGTATGGTTGGGGCAAACATTTCAGTCAATGAGGAGCAGGCCGCTTCCTGCCAAGGCGCATTGCGGGCAAAGTTGACATAAGCGTCAACCGCAAATTTTACACCGGGCAATACGAGTTCTTGAGACCATAATTCCTCACGCGCTATGCCGACTGCTTCGCCTAGGCGGGTCCATGCTTCAATGCCACCGTCATCTTCGCCCCAGCCATCGTGGTCATGGATGCGTTGAATCCACACACGACGGATTTCGCGGTCCGGGGTATTGGCAAGGATGTTTGCATCTTTGACCGGGATTTTGATTTGGTAATAAAACCGATTTGCCACCCATCCTTGGATTTGCCCTTTGTCCAGCTTGCCTTCAGCCATCAGTAAATGGTAGGGGTGGCGGATATGGTAATACTTTTCTTTGGCCCTCAGTTGGGATTCAAATTCTTCACGGCTCCAAGCTTGATTTTCAGTTGTCATATGTTTGTCTCACAGGTTGATTTCCATGCCGTCGAAGGAGACTTCGATACCGGCTTCATCCAGCGCTTTCCGTTCCGGTGAATCTTCATCCAGAATCGGATTGGTATTGTTGATGTGGATCAATATTTTCCGCTTTGCCGCTTTAGAGTTCAAGAACTCAATCATGCCACCCTTGCCAGATTGGGGCAAATGGCCCATGTCCAAAGCAAGCTTCTCGCAAATGCCGGCCCTCGACATTTCGTCATGTTGCCAAAAGGTTCCGTCGACCAACACGCAGTCGGCGTTTTGTGCAGTTTGTTCAACATGTGGCTCTATTTCGCCCAAACCAGGCGCATAATAAACTTTCTGACCGGTGGAAATTTGTTCGATGACAACGCCTATATTGTCGCCAGGGTGGGGGTCGTGGCGGTGGGGAGAATAAGGCGGTGCCTTGCTTTTCAGTGCGTGGGTGTGGATGCGCAGATCGTCTATCAAGGGTATGGAAAAGCCGCTTCCATCCAGCGGAACGCTATGGTGGTTAATTTTACAATAATGTTCAAGCATCACGAATAGCGGGAAGCCGGAAGACAGATCCTGCTTGACCGGTTCGGTACAATAAATTTCCAGTGGGATAGTGGACTCCCGCAGCATTAACAGGCCCGTGGTGTGGTCAATTTGACTATCAATCAGCAAGATTGCTTTGATGCCGCTATCCCGAATGCCATGTTTGGGCTGGATTTCAGCGAAGGCTTCCAATTGTGTGCGAATGTCTGGCGAGGCATTGAACAAAAGCCAGTTGTTGCCATCGCTGCTGACGGCGATGGATGATTGCGTTCTGCGTCTGGCGCGGATTTCCCCCGTGCGAACGCGTTTACAGTTGTGGCAGTTGCAGTTCCATTGCGGGAATCCGCCGCCGGCGCCAGCGCCCAAAACTCTGATTTTCATGGCAAGTTTGTGAATTAGGTAGGCCAAGTTGATGGCTCACTGCCATTAAATTAAGAAAAAACTCGTCGTTCCGGCAGGGATCGCCGGAACCTAGGCTCCATGGATGGCATGGATTGTTGGCATCCCTGCAATCTGGATTCCGGCGGTCCATGCCGGAATGACGGCTTAACTTAATGGCAGTGAGGTTGATGGCTAGGGCCGTTTAACCCGGCACATAAAGAAAAACGGGGCCACACAGGCAAGGTGTGAACCCCGTTTCCCTAAAATCAACACCGGATCAACGGTTGCAGATATACATTGTGACTTCGAAGCCAAAACGCAGATCGGTGTAGCTAGGTGTTTCCCATTTCATGTCGCCTACCTCCAGAAGTGGTTGTTAAAGGGTTATCGCTTTTGATAAAGCTCACTGTAAAGTATACGTTGGGCGATGGATCAACGCAATAGTGAAAATGAAGCTTATGGTAAGAGGGTTTTTGCCAAAATGAGAAGTGCTCACATCTCGTGTTAATATAGACATTGGCATTTAAAAATGGTTCCATCTAACTACACCACCCACTCTCAACTACACACAGGAACTATTAAGTGATACACGAAGCAATCAATTGGCTGGTTTCCACCATCGGCGCGATGGGCTATACGGGGATTTTTTTGCTGATGGCGATGGAAAGTTCAATATTCCCCATCCCCAGCGAAGTGGTCATGCCACCGGCTGGTTATCTAGTCCAACAGGGCAAAATGGACATGCTATGGGTGATCTTGAGCGGCACATTAGGTAGCCTGATCGGTGCCTATGCCAATTACTTCGCTGCCCGTTATCTGGGGCGTCCGCTGTTGTTGAAATATGGCAAATATGTTTGGATTACCGAGGAACACTTTGAGAAAGTGGAGAATTACTTCAATCAACACGGGGAAATATCGACTTTTATCGGGCGCTTGTTGCCGGTGGTCCGGCATTTGATATCCCTGCCAGCGGGGCTGGCTGGAATGAACCATCTCAAGTTCACCGCCTACACTTTGCTGGGTGCTGCGATTTGGGTGTCCGTGTTGACCTGGATCGGCTACTTCATAGGCGAGAATCAAGAATTGATCTTGCGTTATTCGCACGAGGCGGTGATTGACGTGATCGCCTTTTGCGTCTTGCTGGCGGCGGCCTATATCTGGTTGCACAAGCGCAAGATAGCGCGTGCAAGGTCGGGAGGGCAATAACTATGCTCGTATCCCCTTTTTCAATTAGCCGCTTACCTTCCATCGTGTTTGGTCAAGGGCAGATCAAGCAACTGCCGGCGTTGCTACGTCAGTTTGGGCAACAGGCTCTCGTTGTGACCGGCGCTCGTTCCTTTAGGCAATCCTCTAATTGGGAAAGGTTGATACAGGGTCTGGCCGAAGTGGGCGTCGGCTTTGAACAGTTGACGGTAAGCGGTGAGCCATCCCCGGCAGTGGTGGACGAGGCTGTCGTGCGATTTATCGGGCGTGGAATTCAGGTGGTGGTGGGCATTGGCGGCGGCAGTGTGTTGGATGCCGCCAAGGCAATCGCGGGCTTGCTTCCCCATGGGAACTCGGTCATGGACCATCTTGAAGGGGTCGGACGGAACATCCCTTACATTGGCCCGTCCATTCCCTTTATTGCCGTACCCACCACCGCCGGGGCGGGAAGCGAGGCGACTAAGAATTCGGTGTTGAGCATCACTGGCGAATTCAAAAAATCATTCCGCCACGAATCCCTTGTTGCACAATACGCCGTGGTCGATCCCGATTTGTTAGCCACGTGTCCCCCAGATTTGATTGCTGCGGATGGCATGGATGCCTTCACACAGTTGTTAGAGTCTTTTGTTTCTGTCCGCGCCAATCCGTTCACCGATGCTTTGGCTAAGAGCGGCATGGAAGCGTTCAGCGAAGGATTTTTCAACGCCTGGCGCGGCGGTGAAGGCGAACAGGCCAATGCGGGCCGGGCTTCCATGGCCTATGCTGCTTTATTGTCGGGTATTACTCTGGCGCAAGCCGGCTTGGGTTCTGTGCATGGCTTGGCTGCCCCGTTGGGGGCGTTTTATCCGATACCTCATGGGCTTGCTTGCGGAACTTTGGTGGCCGAGGCGACGGCCGTCAATATCCGGGCATTACGGGAACGCTCATTGGGCCATTCTGCGTTGGAAAAATATGCGCAAGCCTCCGCGCTGTTGTGCCGCCGCTCCTTCCCTAATAACGAGGCGGCGTGGGCGGCTTTAATCGCCTTGTTGCGTGAGTGGACCGAAACTCTGGGATTGAAAAGGCTGGGGGAGTTCGGTGTGGAACCCTCGCATGTGGACAGGATTGTCGCCAATGCGCGTGGCAATAGCATGTTGACCAATCCTGTGACGCTTACCGATGGGGAAATTGCTGAAATTGTCAGGGCGAGGCTTTAAACGGCAAGTCTCCAACCTCGCTAGGTGGGATCATATTCCACATCCTCAAACACCGCAGCCAGTGGCAAGGACAAGCCGATGCTGGCAAACTCGCATTCGCCATCGCCTGCATAATCATACAGCACCCAATGGTTTTCGGCATTGCGACGGAAGCATTCCACCCGCCGCGAGTCAATATCCACAATGACGTATTCTTGCAGGCTGGGCAATTTGCGATAATTGGCAAATTTGTCGCCCCGGTCAAAGGCGGCGGTGCTGTCGGAGAGGACTTCCACCACTAGCACCGCGTGGCTTAAATAGACATCGGCGGCATGGTCGCGGGCATCGCAGGTGACCATCACATCGGGATAAAACCCGGTGTCGGCGGCTTCCACCCGCAGCTTCATGTCCGCCATATAGGCACGGCAGGGAGTTCCGCGCAGATGAGTTTTGAAGCCAGCGAAGAGATTGCCGGATACGGTGACGTGGACACGCCTTGCCCCCGCCATCGCAAATATTTCGCCGCGCACAAACTCATGCTTTTCTGGCTGTTCGCTTTCCCAAGCTAAGTAATCTTCAAAACTAAATGCAATGACAGGTTGGGGAATTCCCATGAACTAACCCTTTTAAAATCGTTTATTATATTTATCGTTACTGGCCCAAACTGAGAACTGCTGGGGGTGGCGGTCATCCCCAACTGTTGACTTAAGAAAAACTCCGTCGTTCCGGCATGGACCGCCGGAACCTAGGCTCCATGGATGGTATGGACTGTTGGCAACCCTGCAATCTGGATTCCGGCGATCCATGCCGGAATGACGGCTGTGTCAACAATATTGGCGGTCATCCCTGACTCAACTGAATCACTGGCAGCGTGTCATGCCCACAAATCACTTAGGGCAAAGCCAACGACATCGAATGGAGGGACGGTCACCGCATCCCCATCCTTTAGTTTGGCGATCAACAGCCAGCCACCTTCGGTCAGTGTATAGGCTTCCAGTAAATGCGCCAAAGGATCGACCAGCCAAGCGTAGGCCACACCAAACTGAGCGTATAGGGGCATTTTTTTGCTGCGGTCTTTTTGCAGCGTGGAGGGCGACAGGATTTCACAGACCCAATCGGGAACCACCTCAAATCGGTGACCTTCGGGGATATCCGGCATCCTCTCCCGCCGCCAGCCAGCCAAATCCGGCACGGCGACCACGGTGTCGCGGATGAAATGGATTTCCGGCTCGGGGATGATCCACCAGCCACCGGGCCCGCCACGACCTTTGTCAAACGGCCCGGCTAGTTCCAAGGTCAGGCTTCTTTCCGTCAATGCATGACGTCCCGACGGGCGCGGCTGGGTATAAAGTTCCCCGTCAATGATCTCGCCCGTCAGGTTTTCAGGCAAGGCCGAAAGTTGCTGGTAAAGAGTGAGGGGCGGGGAGGCGTAAGCTTTATTCATGGGGTTTTTGGTTTATAGACAACGATCAATCAGGAGTAGAATGACACATAATTAGGCCACATCCTCGAACACCTCCGAAATTAGCATGGTCAAGCCGATGCTGGCAAACTCGCATTCGCCATCGCCTGCATAATCATACAGCACCCAATGGTTTTCGGCATTGCGACGGAAGCATTCCACCCGCCGCGAGTCAATATCCACAATGACGTATTCTTGCAAGCTAGGCAATTTACGATAATCGGCGAACTTGTCGCCCCGGTCAAAGGCGGCGGTGCTGTCGGAGAGGACTTCCACCACGAGCACTGCGTGGCTCAAATAGACATCGGCGGCATGGTCGCGGGCATCGCAACTGACCAAGACATCGGGGTAAAACCCGGTGTCGGCGGCTTCCACTCGCAGCTTCATGTCAGCCATATAGGCACGGCAGGGGGTTCCGCGCAGGTGGGTTTTGAAGGCACTGGCAAGGTTTAGGCTGACGGTGACATGGGCGCGTCTTGCCCCGGCCATCGCAAAAATTTCGCCCCGCACAAATTCATGCTTTTCTGGCTGTTCGCTTTCCCAAGCGAGGTAATCTTCAAAACTAAAAGAAATGACAGGTTGGGGGATTCCCATGGGCTTATTCTCTTGAAAATAAATTGTAGCTTGCATGAAGCGAAGCGGAATGCTGATTTTTGCTCCGTTTTATCGGGAGTACTGTGCAGCCGGACGGGATTTGTAATCCCGTCCGTAACGTTCATGGTTAGACAGGCATGGTTGCACACACAAAACATAAGCGACGGGGTTGCAAACCCCGTCGCGCTTCGAACTCATTGACATCTTCTTTTGTATTTCTTATGCACAAGGTAGGGCGCATTAGCGTTTTAGCGTAATGCGCCGGATGGATCGATCTATTAGGTTTGTTCCTAAAGCTCACCAAACCGAATTTTTTGATAGTCTGAATGGGTGATGCCGGGTGTAGTGGCGGGTGGATCGACGAATTTACCTCCTCGAGCAAGATGTTCCGCTTCGCTACGCTTTATATCTTCATAGATGGCATCCAAGTCAAAATTGAATTTTGCTGCGTGGGCTTCACGAATTGCCCGGACTTCTGCAATGATTTCATCTTTCATCGTAATCTCCAACTAATTCATCGGGAGTACAAATAAAGGGTAGATACAGCCCCTGTTCTTTAAGGAATAAAGCGATGTGTCTCTGAATCTCAGGATTTGCGATATGCTTGCAATTCCAAGACAGCAAGAAATCCATCTTGTGAACCGTCGCAATGGCAATATGTAGCGCATCCTCTGCTGCCTTGCCCGGAATAATACCATGGCTTACAAGAGCCTTGGCAATTTCGACAGCATCGGCTGTAACCCGAAGAATTTCCAAACTCTCAATCGCTTCCATTCGTCTTTTTGCAGCATCGGGGTCGCCAGCCGCGCATTCTTTCCGAACGACTTCGGAAACATAAAGTTGGTAGTTAGATCGGCTATCCCACCAAGCTTGGGTCAATTGTTGGCGTGCTGCGCCGATTAGGTCGCGGCTAACTCTGCCGGTGAGGTAGCTGATTATTGATGTCTCGATATACAGCGTTTTCATATTCTAATAGTTACTATAAAAAATTATGGACATACTGCGTTTTTAATATCGAATAGTTACTTGTTGGGTTACCATTTTGCAAAGCACAGACACACAGGATAGTTTGAATGAGTGTCTTTTATTATTTTCCTTTGTTAAGAAAAAACGCTGTACATGAATGCAAATCGGGACTCCTAGCGGTGAAAAAAATGGCACATAGGCCGTTTTGACGGTCAACAAAAGACGTTGCCAAAACGACGGAACAAGCCTGTTGCGCCCTACCGCGTTGAGGGAAGCCCATAGGTGCATTATTATA
>QJPH01000570.1 GCA_003242955.1 Candidatus Methylumidiphilus alinenensis | reverse complement strand
GGGTTACTTGATAAGGGGTATAGCTGTGCTAGATATTCTTTTAAATTAGCGATTTTTTGAATAGTCATTTTTAGTTGGATTTTGTACGTGAAAACGCTGTATCTGAACACTCCCTACTCCCATATAACTGTAAAAGTGGCTATATGTTGTATTTTAATTTGGCTTGGTGTTCATTTAAATTAATGGCAATCTCTCTCGCATCCTCTATGCTAAGGTTTTCAGTATTTAATCGTAGTGATTTATGAATGCCGATGGTATTGAGTTGATCCCATTCATGGTCGCTCAAGCGATTACTGGAAATTAAGTTGCCTTCAGTATCAAAGCTAATCAAGTATTGATCAAAAAGCTTGTCGAGGTGCGAACAAAGCAAAATTCCATTTGTTCCATTTAAGCGTTGTACATCATCGGACTCACGCCATGGAATGATATGTGAGGCGATCAAAACTGGTGTGATGCTTATGCCAGTTACAGCGCAACATTCGCCCAGCCCCCAAGTTTCGATGACATTTTTTCTAAATTTTCCTTGGCCTAGACGCGCTTGGATTAGTTGTTCTTTAGTGGTGGATTCTGGGTTCCGGTTAATAATATCAACAATGTCAGAACTTATGTAATCCTTCTGCATTGACAAGGGAAGAGGTTCTTCTTGAGTGCTTACTTTTATCAGTTCTGGTTCTTCGGCAGTTTCATAAATAGACGCATCGGGTGATTTTGGAGTAATTATTTCTGCATCTGTAATGTTTCCAGAATACCAGTTGAACAACGCAGCTAACGAATTTTCATTTGCCAATTCTACCCTAAGAACGTCGTGATGTTTTGGATCTAGTGATGGGTTTCTTGCTACTGATCCAGCAATTCCAGGATTGCCATTTTTTCCGTAAGATCCCTTTAAATATTCCTCTTTCTTAGTTATACCTGATATGACTGGAAAGGGTACATCTGTAATGGAGTATTTGTTCACATATGCGGTTACAATTTTTGAGCGTTTAGGTGGAATAGCTATCTGCTTTGGTTCTTTGCCTAGTGCAGGGACATCGAAGCTCACAGAATATTGGATATTCTGTCGCGGTTTAAGTCCCTTTTTACGCAGCCAATTAATCGCCTCATCAGGATTCCACTCTGCCATTTAATATCTCCTCATTACATATCTTCGAATTGAATTGAAAGCTAATTACAGCGTTTTCTATATCTATTAGTTACTAAATGTACATCCATGTCGGCAAAAGGTTGCCGACCTACTGCGTAACAAGGGTCGTAGGGCGGCAACCCCTTGCCACCAAAGATAAACAAAGTAATCAATCGACATTAAAAACGCTGTATGTACGCTATGTGTTCCTAGTTGGCTGTTTAAAATAAACTGGCTCGCTTTCTTCATACAATGTCTCTGGTGCAATATCTGCCCCATTAGGCCAAGAAATCGACCATCCATCAACAAAGAACTTTTGGAAGTAGTTTATGTCTTTTAATGGCTCAAATATTTTCCCGTTTAGCCATTTTAGGCAGTCGGCTACTTTTTCTTCGCCGTTGTCGAATGTGATTAGTATTTTATAATCAGATACATATTTGGCATAAATGACTACCGGCATATAATCCATACTATTTACCTCTCTAATTTAAAGGTTCGATTTTGTCTATGTCTTCGCCTTGAGTCGCATTTTTCCAGTTGTTCAGCAATTCCTCACGATGAAGCATTGCCCATTCTTTGATAAGTTTTTTGGCGGTATTGGATTTCATATTGCCTTTTATCATATTTCCATTCAGATCAAACAAGCCCCTTTGCCCTTGATATTCTGCATGAAAGTGAGGTGGGTTATGTTCGTTATGAAACATTCTAATAATTATGCCAAAAAACATTGATACATAAGGCATGTAAATTACCAATTAAGAACTATCAATAGTGGTATCGGCAAGACAGTATTCTAATCTTTTGATCGGTCACTTCATATACAATCCTGTGCTCCTCGTCAATTCGACGCGACCAACATCCAGAAAGATTATGTTTAAGTGGTTCTGGCTTGCCAATTCCAGTAAATGGCTCACCCTGAATTTGCTGAATCAGCTTGATAATCCGTAATGCTTTCTTCCTGTCTTGCTGAACCCACCAAGCCAAATCTTCAAAAGCTGCCGGATCAAATTCCAAGCTTCGCACGGGCTTCTTCAATTGAAATGCCTTCTTGCCGATTTTTTGCTTCAAACAATCTTTTTTTCATGGCAGGGCTTTTTAGCAGATAGGCGGTTTCCTGTTCCGCTTCGATTTCTCTCCATAATTCAATAGGCACGATAACACCAACAGGAATTCCGTTGGCATCTGAAACATATTGGATGGATGCGTCAGGTATCATAGTTGTCACCCCTTGAGATAAAGGAAATGTCTTATTGGTGAATGTTCACAATTTGCCATCCAACAACGGTGGATTTCAGCATCCCTGCATCAACCCATTCTATCGCTTTTTCACTTAATTTTCGCTCTCACGCCCCCGCGTGTAAGCGAAAATTAACCGGCCCTCTGCTTCAACGCATGGCTGATCAAGTTCTTGCCCAAGTCCTTGATCGCACCGCCGACTTCCTGGGTATCTGCTATTACCTGGTCCATCGCCGATAATATCCAGTCACGGTCTTTCTCGTTGATGACCAATGGCGGCAGGAATTTGACCACGTTCATGCCATGGCCCGCCACTTGGCTCAAGATGCGATGATTCTTGAACAGCGGTATCGTGACGGTTTGGCTGAACAGCCCTTTGTTGGCGGCTTCCAGGCCAGCAAACGCGGCTTTGCGCAAAAAACCGTCGGGGGACCCGAATTCAACGGCGATCATCAATCCCTTGCCGCGAACTTGCTTCAAAAAGTCATATTTAGGGATCATTGCTTGCAGCCCTGAAATGATCTCGCCGCCGATTTTGGCCGCATTCTCGACCAGCTTTTCGTCTTCAATGACTTGCAGCGAGGCGATGCCGGCTGCCATTGCCATATTGTTCTTGGAAAAGGTTGACCCATGCACCACCGCCCGGTCCATGCGGTTGAACACGGCGCTCATGACTTGGTCGGTCATCGCCACGGCGCCGACGGGTATGAAACCGCCGGAGAGGGCTTTCGCCATTAGTATCATATCGGGTTCCGCACCGTAGTGTTCAATCGCCCAGAATTTGCCGGTACGGCCTATGCCGCATTGGATTTCATCGGCGACGAACAGGGTGCCCGTCTGCTTGCACAGTCTTTGCGCTTCGCGCAGATAATTTTCCGAGGGCAGGTTGACACCTTTGCCTTGAATTGGCTCGACGATGAACGCGGCGGCATCTTTGGAACTTAATGCTCTTTCCAAAGCGGGTAGGTCGTCAAACGGTACGTCCGAGCAGCCGGGCAGTAAGGGTCCGAAACCTTCGCGAAACAGTCCTTCGCCGTTCAATGACAAGGCACCGGTGGTCAGTCCGTGGAAGGCATGTTCGCAATAGACGATTTTTTGGCGCTTGGTGGTGTAGCGTGCAAATTTGATGGCCGCTTCCACCGCTTCGGCACCCGAATTGCAGAAAAACACTTTGGTCAGATTGGGCGGGCAGGTAGCGAGAATCTTTTCCGCCAACAGTCCTGACAGCAAAGAAACGTCCATCTGAACCATGTCGGGTAATTCCGCGTCAAGCACATCTTTCAAAGCTTGCACGACGGTAGGGTGGTTGCGACCCAAGGCAAACACGCCGAAACCGGAGAGCAAGTCCAAATATTCGTCGCCTTTGTTGTCGTACAGATAAGGGCCTTTGGCTTTAGTGTAAATCCGGTCGTAGCCAATGGTTTTCAACACCCGCACCATTTGGGTGTTGAGGAATTTATCATGCAGGTCGTAGTTTTCCCCCGCGTGTTCTGTGAGCAACTCGGCAATGGTTTTAGACATGGAATCCTCGTAAAAATAAGTTTAATAGCTATAAAGTTAATTGTTTAGAACTTCTTGATTAGGAAGATGCTTCAGCTATTCCGTCATTCCGGCAGGGATCGCCGGAATCTAGATTGCAGGGATGCCCCAAAGCCCACGCCGTCCATGGAGCCTAGGTTCCGGCGATCCATGCCGGAACAACGACGTTTTGGGTTTAGCTGAAATATCTTTTTAATCAGGTAGAACGTTGGCTTCTTGATGCATAAATAGCAAAACATACTACTAATAGGATTACTCCGCAGAATACTTCATAAATTGAAGGAAACTGTGTATAAAAATTTGAAGGAGTAATATCACCATAGCCAGTCGTAGTTATAGTTACGCCACTAAAATATATTGCATCAGTTATTGAGGTTGGTGCATTACAATCTTTCCATAATGATACTTTTGTCAACGCAAATAGAATGGCGAAATTAAGAATAAGCTCTAAATAGCTATATAAAGATAGACTTATCCTGTCAGGAAAAGTTAATCCTATTGCCTTATCCGGTAGTCGATTCATCTTGTCAAAAGCGTCTTTAAGAAAAGAATAGAATATTTCGTTAGCCCTTGAAATAAGAAACCATGACCACAACCCAACAGTAATCGGACACAAGAATTCGTATAAACTATTGACTCCAAATACATTCTGACATATCCAAATCAATGCTGTGCTTATAATGGAAATTATTAAATAACGTGAGTTCAGTTCTTTTATGATTTTAGTGCGGACGTACTTATTTTTTAGACAATCAGCTAAGAAAAATGTTGGGGATAACAAGAAGTAAAATATTTTTTTCAATGGTTTTTTTAAATTACACATATTGTAGAAAAGTCCTTAGATATTGTCATGGCTTCGGTCAACCCGGCCTTGGTCATCGTTCAGCCCACCAAGCATGTGTGGCGACTCATCGCCGCCTTCCGAAACCTGAGGCGACGAGTGTCGTAGCCCGGATGGAGCCGCTTGCGGCGCAATCCGGGAGATGCCGACCACAAAACCCGGATTACGCCGCAAGCGGCTCCATCCGGGCTACGGACTCACCCAATCGGGCTGAACGATGACCAAGGCCGTCAACCCTTATTGGTTCTTTGGGAGTTAGCATGGTGAACAAGGGTCGCCGCACATGAATTATTGTTTTTAAAGCGAAATCAAGGCTCCTAGAAAGGTTTGACATGCGAACTCCCAAAGAACCAAGTTAGTTGTAAAAATGGTGTCGCTTAATGTGCAAAACACTAAAAGCCGGCAACACAACCAGTGCGCAGATCAAAGTCATGAACAATCCAATGGAAAGTAGGATACCCATGGACGCAGTGCCCTCGTGGGAGGTGAACGCCAAACTGCTGAAACTGAAAATAGTCGTCAATGCCCCATAGAACACGCCTTGCGACTCGCTGGTGCCGAGCAGGTTTTCCGCGCTAGAATCCAGATAGTGTAACCGATGGACCATGTGGATGCCGCTGTCCACTCCCAAGCCAAACAGCAACGGCAAAGCAATGATATTGGCAAAATTAAACGGTACTTTGAACACTACCGTTGATGCCGCCGTGAACAAGGATGCCAACAGCAGAGGCATTAACACCAGCAAGGTGTCCTTTACATTGCGCAGTATGGCCAGTAGCAAAAAGCTGATTGCAACTAGGGCAATGCTGAAAGCCTGGACGAAGGATTCAATGACTACGTTCATGGATTCCAAGTAGGTAACCGGCAGGTCGGTCACGTTTGGATCAACTTTCTGTGCCTCCCGGATGAATTCCCGCAGATTTTCCAGGTCGTTCAAGTCTTTTTTCGGGTAAATTTGGACACGGTAAAGCCCGGTTTGGCTCAACCACCGTTCTTTGAGCGATGTTGGAAGAGTTTCCAAGGTAACGGGTTGCGCGTCTAAACCAAGTTTTAGTTTTTCCATGGTGGCAGGCAAGCCACCCAATAACGTCTGTTGTAATTTGTCCAGTAACGGTTGACGAAGTTCCTGGGGTAATGAATCATAATAATCCAGAAAGTCACTCAGGCTTTCGCTTAATTCCAGCAGGTCGGCGTTACTGCCTTCGCCCTTGGCGATTTGCACCAGTATACTGGCTTGAAGCTCCTCCAAACTACCAATCTTCGCGCTGCCCACCGGGGCCAGAGCGGGATAATTCTCAAGGTGGGTTCCCATCAACAAGCCCAGTTCTTCAATGATAGCGAGTTTGGCCTCTTGCCCATCGGGAACCATGTCAAACAGTGTGACAACCTTATCGACCGTGGCCAGTTTTTCAAAACGGCTTTTTTTGTCCAGCACGTCATTCTCGCTAGTGGCCAGCGAAGAGAGCGTCATCGGCGAGGTGTCTTTATCCTGAAGCAAATACTTGAAGGTTTTGACTGATTCGGTACTTTGGTCACGCAGGTTGATCGGGTTGAAATCAGCCGTCACTTGGGTCAGCAAAGCCAAGGCGACTAGGGTTAAAACAAAAGTTGACCAACGTATGTGCCGTGCGTAACGCAAAGGCCAGTTGGACAGAAGAAAAGATGTTTTTTCTGATGCCTGCACCTGTTTCCTGGATATTCTAATAGGCATGATTTTCATCAGTGCGGGCAACACAGTGAACGTAGTGAACAACGCGATGAACATGCTGGTGCCGGCGATGACACCGAGTTCAGACACACCTTCATAATGGGTGGGAATGAATGCGTAAAGGCCGATGGCGGCAGTGAAGGTGCATAAAATCAGGGAGGAGCCTGTGGAGGTTAAAGTATCCCTCAATGCGTCGCGCTGGGATTCTCCGCGCATGATCAATTCACGGTAACGCAGACAGAAATGTGAAGAGTAGGCATCGCCCATGCCAATGAATAATACCGCAAATGCAATGGAAATCAGGTTTAGGTGGCCGATGCTGACGGTGGCAAACCCCATGGACAGGACCAATCCAATGCTTAGAGAAACAAAGGTGGCAAACATCAGCTTGAAGGAACGGTAGGCGACCCACAAAGTCGCACAAACCAGTATGAACGAAGCAATACCTGCTATCGCAGTGCTTTGGGTGATGCTGTCCATTTCCTCATATTCCAATACGACTTCGCCAGTCATGCTGACACGGACGTTGGAAAATTCGCCCGCTGTCGCTTCGGCAATCGACTTTTTTATGGTGACAATGGACTTTTCCGCTGGCAACAATTTCGAGTAGTCCAAGACGGGTGTCAATATGATAAGGCGTTTAGTGACACCAAAACCGCTTTGTTTGTCCAGCATCAGTTGTTGCCAAGACAACTGGAATGGCTTTCCCTCCCGCACTGCATCCAAGGATTGGCTGACTTTTCTAAACACCGGGTTCATATCTAGTTCAAGGTCGTCGTCACCAATGGCTTTGATGGCTTGGCCGAGAATGCCAGCCAGCCCGTGCAAGCTATTGTCTTTGGATAGCTTGCCGATAAACGGTTGGGCATTGACTAGTTGTTTGGATATTTTCTCCAGCTCATTGGTACTTAGATAAAGCAACCCATTACGGTCGAAAAACTCACCCTCGTCGGGTATATAAACGGATTTGACGGCATCCTTTTTTTCCCGTAGCTCCCTTGCTATCCTATTGACCACTGTGGATGTTTGTTCCGGCGAACTTCCTTCAACGAGCAGCAAAACGGTGCCGATATCTTGAGGGAATGACTTTTCCAGTTTTATCCGGTTTTGCTGGAAGGGCAGTTGGATGGAAATCATGTCCGCCGTGTCGGTGTTCACGGTTAGATTGTCCATCGTGTATTTGCCAATTAGCCCAGATGCAACGAGGAATGTCACAATGAGCAACCAAGGGCGATTGAGAATGTTTTTTTCCCACCAATGAATAGTTTTTATAACAAAGCTGTCGGTCGTTGTGCTCATCGTAGCGGGGTCATAGTGGGTTAGGGCGGGGAAATAATGTTTGTGGCTTAAGCGCACCAGCGAAATGATTTTCGCGCCCAACGGCGGCCACATGACCTAGGGTTTTCATGGCAGCGCCAAAGTGCCTTCCTAGTCGGATGATCCCGACAAAATCGGCCGGGTGCAGTAACGAGCGAAAAAACATCTTTGGGACGTTTAGCACCCCGTTTTCATCGAATGCGTTATGAATGGATGGCGGGATGCTGACATCGACAGTATCTACGATGCTTCGGATCGCTAGAAACGGCAGATTGAAGCGATCAGCGGCGCGGGCGGCTGCGGCACTTTCCATGTCTAGGGCGATGGCTCCCGTGGCGGCAAAGATGGCACTTTTTTCATCTTCCCTGGCTATTATGCGGTCACTTTCCACCAGCACACCCGAATAGACAGGCAAGGCCCCGTGCAGGAATTTTCCTCGGGGTGTGGGCAGCCTGCCCGCATATCCAGCTTGTTCGCGGGCAGGACGCCCTCGCTCCCATTGACCGGCATCGGCAAAATGAGAGTGGTTGTTCAGCAGCAGGGAAAAACGTGCATGCCATTCCGCGTCTGTGGCTATCTGGATACCGTCCGTACAGGCAATCCGGGTAGGCAGGACCAAGTCACCGGGATTCATTCCAGGTGCCAAAGCGGCCGCGCATCCCCAACTGATAAGCGAGGTAGCCCCTTTTTCCGCTAAGGCGGCACAGCAAGCTTGCGCCGCCCTTGGCCCTGCGCCTGACAATCCGATGATGCAACCGTCATCCAATTCCAAGCAGCCACCTTCAGGTATCCGCTTAGGGGTGAGGCTGCGGCATTCAGCCGCCATGGCGACAAGGATGCCTATCCTAGTCACGCGATTGCGAAACGCTCATTGCGGAAGCGAGCCAATGCCCACAACGGGAAGAACTTGTCGTAACCATGGTATTTTAAGTAAAACACTTTGGGAAAGCCGGGTGCGGTAAAGCAGGTGTCTTTCCAGAAGCCGTCTGACTGCTGGTTTCTTATCAGATAATCGACACCGGCCTGGACTTCACTAGATTCCGCTTCGCCCGCGGCCATCAAGGCGGTCAATGCAAAGGCGGTTTGGAAGGCCGTGCCAGTATGGAATTCCCCGCGTTTTTCCGGGCAGGTATCGTGGTAGGTAAAGTTGTCCTCCCCCCAGCCTCCGTCCGCCCGTTGTTTGCTTTTCAACCAAGCCACGGCTTTGCGGACGCTAGGGTCGTCTTTGGGTACGCCAGCGGTCTCAAAGGCCAGCAGGACTGACCAAACACCATAGATGTAATTAGTGCCCCAGCGGCCAAACCATGAGCCGTCTTCTTCCTGCTCTTTCTTCAGGTAAGCTATGCAGCGGTCCAGAACCGGCTGATATTCGGGGTTGGTCTTCACCAGATTGCCGAGGAACATAGCGCAACGTCCCGACACATCGGCAGTGGGCGGGTCCAACAGGGCGCCATGGTCGGCGAAGGGAATATGATTCAAATAATAATGGTCATTGTCCACGTCGAAAGCACCATAGCCACCATTGCTGGACTGCATCCCAGCTATCCAGACACCGGCACGCTGAATGGTTGCGCTGAATTCCTCTTCTTCAGATTGCACCAAGGCATGGGCGACCACGGCCGAATCGTCCACGTCTGGATACCAACTGTTGCCGAATTGGAAAGCCCATCCGCCGCCAGCAAGCTCGGGTCGCTTTACCTGCCAGTCGCCCGGCTCGTCGGTCAGTTGCTTGCTCGCCAACCAACGCAGGCCGTGCCTGATTTGCTCACGGGTTTGCGGGCTTTGCTCGTATTTGTCCACTTCCTGCAAAGCCAAGGCGACTAAACCCGTGTCCCATATAGGGGAAACGCAGGGCTGGCAGTAAGCTTGGTCGCCTTTGATCACCAACAAGCGCTGGATGGACTCAAGGGCGATGCGACGCCGTTCGTCGTCTTTTGGAAGACCAAGGAAATCCATGGCTTCGTAGGCATTTACCATGGCGGGGAAAATTGCCCCCAAACCATCATAGCCGTTAAGCCTTTCCATAAACCAGTCGTGGGCCTTTTCGGTGGCCCTTTTGCGCATCGAGCGTGGAATCAACGGTTCCAATAGGCGACCGAAACGCTCCAAGGCTAAAACGGCTTTGCCTATGGGTGTTTTGACATGGGAGAAATAGTTTTTTTCCTTTTCCGGATCGACGCTGAACAATTCACGCACATTGATGTTGTTTGGGTTCCGCGCCGTGACTTTGTAGGTGCAAAGGATCAGTAACGGCACCATCACGGTGCGCGACCAGTAGGAAATCTTGTCCAAATGGAAAGGAAACCACTTGGGCAGCAACATGATTTCAACCGGAATGAAAGGCACCCCCCGCCAAGGGATTTGCCCGAACATGGCCAGCATGATGCGAGTGAAGACGTTCGCCTTCGCCGCCCCGCCTTGGGAGAGTATCCATGCGCGGGCTTTGCGCATATGCGGGGCATTGATGTCGTCACCGGCCATTTTTAATGCGTAATAGACCTTGACGGTACAAGAAATGTCGCCTTCCCCGCCTCGGAACAGCGGATAACTGCCGTCTTCGGTTTGGTGGGTACGCAGAAAATTGGCGATTTTTCCTTGCAAATCTTCGTCGATCTCATCCATGAAGTGCATCATCAATATGTATTCGGAAGGGATGGTGCAATCAGCTTCTAGCTCGAAGACCCAATAGCCCTCCTGGCTTTGCAGGCGAAGCAGGTGTTCTTTCGCACGTTCGATGGCACCGTCCAGCGGCGATTGCATTGAGCCAATGAAAGCTGAATCTATGCCAGAAAGTAAGCTTGCTTCTTTAAACATTAGGTATTTCCTCTTAGGGTTTCGACTTCACGGTCGTCGTCACGGTAGCCGCAAGGGCTAAAACTTGGCGATCAGGTATGGGAAGCCCCCTGCCAACTAAATAAAACAAAGACTTTAAAGATATATTGCTACGCCTTGCAAGGCGGCTGCCGACAATAACGGCTTTGACGCTACGGCGGGTGATTTTGACCTGCCGCGAGTCACTGAAATAAAGGTGGGCATTTATTTTGCGCAGGGTCAGCATGGCCATGCCCAATGCCCATAGGCAAAACTCCCTGATACCTGTTTCATAAGAAGGGATAAGCAAAGTGTATTCCAAGGCATTACGCAAATGGGCGTGGGCAATTCCAATCAGATGCTGGAAGCCCTCGACGAATTTCGGGTTGGCATGGTTGGGCTGCAAATCAGCAAGATCGAAGCCTTTTGCCGCAAAGATGCTACGCGGCAACCAACAAACACCGCGTGAATGATCGTCCCAAAGGTCTTTCAAGATATTAGTCATCTGCAAACCTTGACCGAAGGACACGCCCAGCTTCATCATTACGTCATGGTGTGAGTCGATCTCGGGCGAATAATGACAAAACAGACGGGTCAGCATTTCCCCAACCACTCCGGCAACATGGTAACAATAACTGTCCATTGCCTGCATATCGGCTAATCCATGGCTCAGGTCGCTATCTTGGAACTCTGCCATGCCTTTGCCCATGATTGCGACGCATTGGCTTAAAGCCTCGCGTTGCCCATCGTCTAGCCCATGGGTAATGGCGATGACCCTAGGCATTAAGCGGATCAATTCGCGCTCCAACGGAATAGTCTGATCCGAAAGCAGGGGTGTCAGCGCCTTTGAAAGTTTCTCCGGCACTTCCCTGCCGGCCACAACGTCTATGAATTGGCTACAGAACTCCCGTTTCTGGGCCGAGTTTAGCGACACTTCATCTTCAATGGTGTCGACGATCCGGCACAGTAAATAGGCATTGGAAACCGGCTTGGCCAAACCCTCCGGCAATTGTGGAATGGTCAAGGCAAAAGTACGGGACACTCCCTCCAGCAAGCGAGCCTGAAGCGCGTCGTCTGGCAGCGAGTCGAGTTCCGTCGTAGTGTTCTCTGAACGATTTCCGTTCATGCGGGCATCTCGGTTTTCAGTTATTTAGGTTTATCAATTCACAATACCACTTAATGCCCCATCAGGTTTGTTTGGGTGTGTAGTGAAGGCTAAACACCCTTCCACTCCCAAAAGCATTGTTGCAGAGTTGCATAAATGTCATAAAATTCTATCGTTTTTTGCATTCACGTCAAGCTATGTTGTAAATTTGCGAAAAATATTGAGAAAAAAACAACGCAACTCGACGATTTTGCTTTATCATATATGTCAAGCTAACTGCTTTCAAATTGAACATTTGAGTGGAAAATGTAAAGTGACCTGAGAAAACCTCTGTCTCAAGCGGTCTTAATAAACCGGCAATTCAGCCGAAGAGTGGGTCCGGGTAGCAAGGCGACTAAATGCCCTATCGGACTAAAGTTACAAACAGATACAACCAGGAGAAATGAAAATGGGCGTTCCTTTGCGTCAACAAATTACCGTAGCGAGCTACCTGCTAAAGCAAAAGCTAAAGGGCGTAAAACGTTATCCTCTGGTGCTTATGCTGGAACCGTTGTTCCGTTGCAACTTGGCCTGTGCTGGTTGCGGCAAAATTGATTACCCCGATGAAATCCTTAATCGCAGGCTCAGCGTGGATGACTGCTTGGCTGCGGTTGACGAATGCGGTGCGCCTATCGTCTCCATAGCCGGTGGGGAGCCGTTGCTGCATAAAGAGCTTCCCCAAGTAATAGATGGCATTATCGCCCGCAAGAAATACGTCTATCTTTGCACCAACGCATTGCTGTTGAAAAAAAGGATGGATGATTATACACCGTCACCCTATTTGACCTTGTCCATCCATCTGGATGGAAACCGCGAGCGCCACGATGCCTCCGTTTGCCAAACAGGCGTGTTTGACCGGGCGGTGGAAGTCATCAAGCTGGCGATTGGCAAAGGTTTCCGCGTCACCGTCAACTGCACACTTTTCCAAGGCGAATCGGCGGAAGAAATCGCCGAGTTTCTTGATTACGTCAAGGCATTGGGCGTGGAAGGCGTGACCATCGCACCGGGGTTTAGCTACGAGCATGCGCCGCTGAAAAACATCTTCATCAAGATGCGCGAGAGCAAGGAACTATTCAGGAATGTGTTCAAAATCGGCAAGGACCGTCAGTGGCCGTTAAACCACTCTCCCTTATACTTGGATTTCTTGGCTGGCAACCAAAGCTACAATTGCACACCTTGGGGCAATCCTACCCGCAATGTCTTTGGCTGGCAAAAGCCTTGTTACCTGCTGGTGGACGAAGGCTACGCCCCTAGCTTCAAGTCCTTGATGGAAGAAACCCCTTGGCACAAATATGGCAATTCGAAAAATCCGAAATGCGCCAACTGCATGGCCCATTGCGGTTTCGAGGCTACAGCAGCCGATGACTCCATCAGCAATCCTCTGAAAGCGCTTTGGGCAGGCATGATGGGGCCACGCACCCACGGGCCAATGGCACCCGAGCCTGTGCCCGAATGGGTGAACCAGCCAGGGGAAGCCGGTGCTGTCAAGGCACGCCCCACCATCCGCATTGAAGCAGTGGAATAATCAGCCCACACTCTGCAAAAGCCCGCCACCGTCGCCGGTTGCGGGCTTTTGTTTTTGGTTTGGCTCTCGTTTTGTCTCTCAACGGTCTTTCAACATATCGTACCAATATGATTAAAACAATATGGCTTTCTTTCGATCTTGGTCTAACAGGGGACTACACAAAATTTTACGCATGGCTTGATAATCACGGTGCTAATGAGTGCGGAGATAGTTTAGCGGCTCTCAAATATGAGGTATCCGACGAGGAAACCCTACCCGACATATTGAAAAATGATTTAGAGTCAAATGTTACGTTTGGAAAAACAGACAGGGTTTATCTTATATGGAAAAATAAAGAGGGCATGAATAAAGGCCGATTCATTATTGGTAAACGTAAAGCCTCACCTTGGCAGGGTTATGGAGCATCTGAGGTTGAGGATGATAGTTAATGGCAAAGAAGATTTTAGCTGATACTGGATTTTGGATTGCGTTGTTTTATGAAGATGATAAGTACAGAACCAAAGCACTGTCTATTGAACAGAATATTCATATTCACTCATTGCTAATTCCTTGGCCTACCCTCTATGAAACTATTAATACAAAAGCATCTAAACAAAAGCACAATGTAGCTAAGCTACAGCATTTTTAATATCAGAGAGTTACTTTTAGGTCATATTATTTTGCAAGGCACATACACGCGAGATGGTTTGATTGAGCGTCCTTTATTATTACCCTTTGTTAAGAAAAAATGCTGTACATAAATACAAACCGGGACTCCTTGCGATGTATTGGCATCTAGGCCATCCAGATTAGGAAGATGTTTCAACAAAACCCAGAACGTCGTCGTTCCGGCATGGATCGCCGGAACCTAGGCTCCATGGA
>QJPH01000191.1 GCA_003242955.1 Candidatus Methylumidiphilus alinenensis | reverse complement strand
AAAGGAGTAATTTGGCGTGGGTTGCCGGACGGGATCGGATATCCCGTCCGCAATGTTTCGTACCCTGGCAATTGTGATGGGTCATTTACAAAACGACAGGGGCGGGGATGCGCTGGTCCCCAACCTCTAGTTTGGGAACCCATTCTTTGGAAGCTCCTGATTCCAGTCCATCGGAACAATAATTTTTTTTACAGCCAAATTTTGTACGCGATAGTTGAAAAGATGAGGAAACAATAATGGCAACATTGGTATTCGACAGCCTGTCCTTCGTGAAAAGGCTAACCGAAAAGGGCTGCTTCACTCAAGAACAAGCAGAGGTTGCGACAGAAGCATTGCAACAGGCTTTTGAACAATACTCTGACAGTCACCTAAATCAGCTTGCCAGTTCGCGGGATATTCAAGAATTGAAGCTGGCTATTCGGGAACTTGAGCTAAAGACTGAAACAAAATTGGCAGAAACTAAAGCCGAACTCATACGCTGGGTGGTGGCAGTGGGCCTATTACAGACTAGCCTTATTGTGGCGATGTTGTTTAAGCTGATGGGATCGGGTTAAGAAAAACCGGATTCAAGCCATGATGTAAATTATGACTTATATATTACTCGACAAAATAATTGCGTGTACGCTATGAATGACAATGGCTTTCTTGTGCTTGATACGAACATATGGGTATACTCCACTCGACTGTTAAGCATACCATTAGGTGCAGCAGTCATTTATTCACTTAGCCGATCTAAAAGAAAAATAGCTTTACCTGAAATTATTGAGGAAGAAATAAAGAAACACACATACGATGAAGGCAGAAAAGCAGTTGAGGAAATTCAGAAGAACTATCGTTCAATCGAACAATTACTCGGTTCGCGTGATAATTTTAGTGTTCCATCCGATGAACAATTCAAGACTCGGGTTGATTCTCGCTTAGTTGAGTTGAGTGAAATTATATACAAAGTAGAATTTAAATTAAGTCATGCCAGATTGGCCTTAAAAAGGGTATTAGAAGGAACCCCGCCAAATGGCCCAAAAAATCAACAATTTAAGGATTCTGCAATTTGGGAATCTATACTTGAATTAGCAAATGAGGCTGACGTAGATTTTGTAACAGAGGATAAAGCTTTCTTTCAAGAATCAAATCCGTCGAAGGGGTTGGCTGTCGATTTGCTAAAAGACTGTGGAAAGGTTACAGGTAAAATACGGATATTTTATGAATTAAAGAAATATTTAGAAACAATAAAGCAGGATTTGCCGCATTTTGACAAGACAAAAGTCATCCATAATATTATCGAATCAATAAGTTATGATCTGTCAAAAATGGCAGTAGATAAGGGGTATAATATTGGTAGTGTCATTAATAAAGATGTATTGTTAGCATTTTTAACAGAAAAGCCAAAGATTATCGCCATAGAATTTGAAATTAATTATAATGCCTTTGGGGTTTTGATACCTGAAACTGGCGAATCAACCGAAACAACTTTGGTTGTAAAGGGTGATTGTGGATGCGATATTACGACTTATAATATTTCAGATGTGCGCTTTAATAATATCATTATGCACACCAAAGATGGTGAAAATATACCTTCGTATGGCATGCAGTATTTCTATCCTTCATGCTGTAACATAAGGACTATCCCTTATCAATTTAAACACCAACATGATATATGATTTAACTCAAGCAAGTAGCTCGGACGGAGCGAAGCGCAATTCTGGGTGTGGCAACGTCATCCCGGATTACGCCGCAAGCGGCTCCATCCGGGCTACATGCTCAACGTAGCCCGGACGAAGCGAAGCGTAGTCCGGGATGATCGGCACCACGCAACACACGTATTACACTGCGCTCAATACGGGCTACATCAATAACTTTATGGATGGGTGGTTTTCATGGTTTTATATCGGCGGAATCGTGTGGCTGGCGGGACTTATTTCTTCACCGTCAACTTGAACAACCGCAAATCCACACTTTAGGTTGACCATATAGACGACCTGAGGGAGTCCGTGCGGTTTGTGTTGAGGGAAAAACCATTTCAAATTGATGCGTGGGTGGTGTTGCCGGAACATATCCATGCCATATGGACTTTACCTGATGACGATAATAATTATTCTATTCGGTGGGGCCGGATCAAAGGCAGGTTTTCCCACCAACTAGCCAAAGCGGGTTTGATTGCCCACCAAAAAGACCGAAAAGGCTATGATGTTTGGCAACCCCGCTTTTGGGAGCATACCATCTGCGATGAGGTAGATTTTGCACATCATGTCGACTATATCCACTACAATCCAGTTAAACATGGTTGGGTAAGGCGAGTACAAGAGTAGCCTTATTCCACTTTTAGGCGTTATGTTGATGCTGGAATTTATTCACTTAGTTGGGCTGGGGATGGCATTGAACTCAAGGACGATTATGGTGAATATCCTGTGTAGCCCGGATGGAGCCGCTTGCGGCGCAATCCGGGATAACCCGGAAAACCCGGATTACGCCGCAAGCGGCTCCATCCGGGCTACTGCCTACGGTTGGTCGTTCCCAAGCTCCAGTTTGGGAACGAGTAATTATAAGATTTTAAAACGCAGTACCTCAAAGGCGAGTTCCATGACCATATTGAATAATCCAAACAACCTAAATCACTTAATTGAGGATTGCCTATATTACGAATATACCAAAGCCGCAGACCCTGTAGGTTCAGGGGCTATCCCTCAAATTCCTTTAGTCGAATTTTCCAGTGAATTACATGAAATGGGCAGCACCCGGATTATCCCGTTGGATATTAGCGATACATTAGCTTGCAAAGGCCCTGCAACCAGTCCCGCTCTTTGCGCCAATTTCGTCAGGATATTGGCCTGGGAAGCGTTGTCCACAAATTTTAATGCGACATCACTACTGTTTTATGTCATGCGGGGAAGTGGGTACACGGAATTTGAAGGCATCAACATACCATGGAAAACAGGTGATTTTGTGGTGTTGCCGATGGGTGAAGAAACACGGCATTTTGCAGTTGCCGATTCTGTATTCTACCTAGTTCATGATGAACCACTGCTGCGGTATCTTGGCGTTAAGGCTGACATACAACGCTTCAAACCGACACTTTACACCTCAGAAGATTCTCTGCGGGAATTGGAAAGAGTAAGAAAAGAAGCGGAAGCTGTGAACCGAAACCGCATTAGTGTATTGCTTGCCAATAAGGTAATGGATCAAACCTTGACGGTGACACATACTCTTTGGGCAATGCTTGGGGTGCTTCCAAAAGGTGCGGCTCAATTGCCGCATCGGCATCAATCGGTGGCGCTGGATTTAATTTTAGATTGTGATCCGGGTTGCTATACGCTTGTTGGCGCGAAAATTTCTGAAAAGGGGGAGATAATCAACGCGACCAGAGTGGATTGGAAACCGTATTCAGCCTTTATCACACCGCCAGGCTATTGGCATGCCCATTATAATCAGTCATCTAGTGATGCTCATTTAATACCTATTCAAGACGCAGGATTGCAAACTTATCTAAGAAGCTTGGATATCAAATTTGTTGAAAAATAGTGAAATCATTTGAAAAATCAATAATATTGGCAAGCTTGGCCTTGTCATCAGCCGCTACCTGTACCGCTGACAATCTCGTCCAGCAAGATGCCGGGGCATGGGTGCAAGCGGTGGGCGAAGGCAGTTTGAAATTCATCGACCCAAGCCTAGAGAAGGCCCGAATTTGGCTGGAGGGACAATCCCACTGGGACGACGACTGGTATCATTGGTCACAGAGCTTTTTGCGCGTAGCCCTAGGCTATTCCCTGACTGAACGGGCCACTATATGGGTCGGTTACACTTGGGTGCCAAACCAAACTGCTGGCAAGCCATTCATTTCGCAACAAGATGTCTGGCCGGGTTTTCGTTATATATTACCGACTGAGTTCGGCACGGTTATGTTTAGGACTTTGCTGGAAAGCAATTTTATTCGTGGCAATGATGTACGTTTTCATCCACGCCAGATGGTTCGATTTACCCATCCTTTTGATTTCGAGCCGCGCCTGAGCCTAGTTGTTTGGGACGAGGTTTTTTTCCGCGTCAACACCACGCAATATGGCGGCCGGGCAGGTTATGACCAAAACCGCGCTTTCGGCGGAGTGGGCTGGACTTTCAACCCACACGTCACGGTTGAATTAGGCTATCTCAACCAAGACGTGGATGATGCCAACCATATAAACAACACGATGCACCATATCATTCAGGGCTCGTTGATTGTCAATTTTTAATAGTGATGTTACGCACCGTAGGCCGGAATAAGCCCGTTTACGGGCGTTTCCGGCATAAGTAGCCGATCAAGTCTGTGGATTGTTTCGCCGGAAACGCCCGCTGGGACGGTCTTATTCCGGCCTACTCCAGCACCGTGCGTAGCATCAGTTAATAAGCTTCACTATACCAAGACCAAGTTGTTACGGTGGATCAACTCCGGCTCGTCCACGTAGCCTAGCAATTCTTCAATCTTCGAACTGGGTTGCCGCATGATCAACTGGGTTTCATGCGCGTTGTAATTAACCAAACCCCTCGCCACCTCATGTCCGTTGGCATCAAGGCAAGCCACCAAATCGCCGCGCTCGAATTCCCCAGCCATGCTGACTACCCCGATAGGCAACAGACTGCGCCCAGATTCCTTCAAGACCTTTACCGCACCTTCGTCCAAAGATAATTCGCCCTTGAGCTTTAACTGACCGGCCAGCCAGCGCTTGCGTGCAGTCAGCGGGTCTGTGTCGGGGGTAAGGAAAGTGCCCAAGGATTCGCCTGCGATCACCCTGGTTAGCACTCGACTTTCCCGTCCGCCTACAATCACCGTGGCAGCGCCAGAACGGGCGGCCAGACGGGCCGCTCGCAGTTTGGTGACCATGCCGCCGCGGCCTAGGCCGCTTCGGCTTTCGCCAACCATCTCGCTTAAGGTGGGGTCGTTGATGCAGGCTTGGTGCACTAGTTTGGCGGAGGGATCAATGCTCGGGTCTCGTTCGTACAAGCCGGGCTGGTCGGTTAGAATGACCAGCAAGTCTGCTTCCAGTGAGTTGGCTACCAATGCACCAAGGGTGTCGTTGTCGCCGAAACGGATTTCTTCAGTGGCGACCGTGTCGTTCTCGTTGATGACCGGGACAGCACCCAGTTTGAGCAGCGTCAACAAAGTACTGCGGGAATTGAGATAACGGTCCCGGCGGGACAGATCGTCGTGGGTCAGCAAAACTTGCGCGGTGTGGAGCCCATGGGAACGGAATAGGGATTCATAGGTTTGTACCAGCCCCATTTGCCCTATTGATGCGGCGGCTTGCAACTGATGCAGGGATTGTGGGCGGGTCTTCCAGCCCAGCCGCGCCATGCCTTCGGCCACCGAACCGGAGGAGACCAAAACTACTTCCCGGTCTTGGCTACAAAGTTCGGCAATTTGCGCAACCCAGCCGGCAATGGCCGGCTTATCCAACCCCCTTCCCCCGCCAGTCAACAAGGCGCTGCCAATTTTGACGATGATACGCTTGGATGAAGCGAGTTCAAGGCGTTTCTGCATAGTTCTCCTCCTTGCTTCTTTCCAAGAAATTCATGATTTGGTAGACGAGGTCGCGCAAACCATCGCCCTGCAATGCGGAAACTCTGAACACCGGACCTTCCCAGCCCAATTGATCGACAATGGCTTGGCAGTGCTCCTCCATCTCTTCATTCATCAGGCGGTCTATCTTGTTCAGCACCAGCCAACGGGGTTTTTCCGTCAATTCGTCCCCCCATTTTTCCAATTCGCCGATAATCTTGACTGCCGATTCAACCGGGTCTTCCTCGCTTTCATAAGGTTGCACATCCACCAGATGCAATAGCAAGCCGGTGCGGGCGAGATGCTTGAGAAACTGGATGCCCAATCCCGCGCCTTCGGCGGCACCCTCAATCAAACCGGGGATATCGGCCATGACGAAACTGCGGTTCTCGTCCACGCGGACCACGCCCAAATTCGGTCGCAAAGTGGTGAAAGGATAGTCCGCGACTTTTGGCTTGGCAGAGGACACTGCCCGTATCAGGCTGGATTTTCCGGCGTTGGGCATTCCCAGCAGACCCACATCGGCAATTAGTTTCAACTCCAAAGACAATAGGCGCTTTTCGCCTGCGCTACCTTTGGTGGCTTTTTCCGGTGCGCGGTTGGTGCTGCTCTTGAAGCGGGTATTCCCCAGGCCGTGGAAACCGCCCTGAGCCACCAATAAGGTATCACCCACTTGGATTAAATCACCCAAGGTTTCCCCAGTTTCTGAATCATACACGATCGTGCCTGTAGGAACCGGAACATAGAGGTCTTCCCCTTTTTTCCCGGTGCAATTTCCACTAGAGCCTTTTTGACCCATTTCGGCGCGATGTGTCGGGTTGTAACGAAAATCCACCAATGTGTTGAGATTGTTTGATGCAACGAGATAGACGCTGCCACCATCGCCGCCGTCGCCACCGTCTGGCCCTCCGTAGGGAACGTATTTTTCCCGCCGGAAGCTGATGAAGCCATTGCCGCCATCCCCTGCCTCAACCCGTATTTCCGCTTCGTCTACAAATTTCATAGTATCACTATATTCTTTCCA
Organism: Candidatus Methylumidiphilus alinenensis; assembly: GCA_003242955.1. GTDB lineage: Bacteria > Pseudomonadota > Gammaproteobacteria > Methylococcales > Methylococcaceae > Methylumidiphilus > Methylumidiphilus alinenensis. The sequence continues at coordinate 7,557 of QJPH01000191.1, read as the reverse complement.
ACAAAAAAAGCCCCGTCAATGACGAGGCTTCCTAGTATTTCGCTTTCAAAGAACTGCCGCAGACCGGTGCGGTTTTTTTGCACCGTGTGGGTCTTGCATTTTATTCAGTAAATCAACAGCATTGGGCAATGCCCCTCAAGCCTGGACGATGCTGACGATCCTGCGATTCAGTGGGCCACCGACCTTGAACAACACCTTTCCGTCAGCTTTGGCGAACAGTGTGTGATCCCTGCCGATGCCTACGTTTACACCTGGGTGGAATTGGGTTCCGCGTTGGCGGACGATGATACTGCCAGCGGAAACCAATTCGCCGCCGAAGCGCTTGACACCTAACCGTTTGGATTCAGAATCGCGACCGTTTCTGGAACTGCCGCCTGCTTTTTTATGTGCCATGATTTTCTCCCGTGTTAACCCGAGATGCCGGTGATTAAAATTTCAGTGAAATTCTGACGGTGGCCCTGTCTTTTCATATAGTGTTTGCGCCGTCTGAACTTGATTATGTGAACCTTTTTATGCCGTCCATGTGCCTTGACCGTTGCCGTGACCTTGCCGCCCTCTATAAATGGCTTGCCGATATTGATGCCCGCATCGGATTGGATCAGTAATACCTTGTCGAATTCAATTTCACCGCCAGTCTCGACTGGCAAGGTCTCAACCTTGAGGTATTCACCCTCCGTTACTCGATATTGCTTGCCGCCTGTTTGAATAACCGCATACATGATTTGAAAGCCCCGCGTAGGAAAATTCTTAATTTAACGGAACATTTTCGCAGCTTAGATGAACCAAGTCAAGTCAAAATTATTCCTTCCAGCAATCCTCATTTTGGCTAGTACGTCGTCATTCCGGCAGGGATTGCCGGAATCCAGATGCCATGGAAGGCAACTCGACACTCGTAAGTGTCTGATTCAGGTAATTTTCCAGCCCGCAGTTTCACATCCTTGTGGTCTGGATTCCGGCAATCCCTGCCGGAATGACGGGCCAAAGCATCGTTTTGACTCAAAATGAGAATTGCTGTTATTCCTTAACCTTCGGCATAATCGGAATACTAGTGCCGATAGTCACATCGCCCGCCGCTTGCAGCACGTTTTCAACCTGCATGAAACGGGCCGCAATTTTCTTGGAGAGTGCTTTGGAAACTTTGCCATAATATTTTTCTAGCAAACTGGTTCTGGCTTTACGAAATTCAAAGCCTTTCTTGACCAATTCATCGGCTTTGGCTTCAGAAATGGCTTCATAATTTTTGGCATAATCTTCAATGACATCCTGGCGAATGTCGTTCAGTTTCATCAGTTCTGCTTCATATTGATGGTAGATTGACCAAAACTTCTTTCCCTCTTCTTTATCGAGTTCCATTGCATCTTTGATGAAATTTCGCTTGTCAATGCGAATACTGGCACGCATCAAGTTAAGCTGTTCGCGTTCGGAGGCATCTAATGAAGGTGTGGCATTTTTGCCGGTGTCCTTGGCTGAGCTTAGAGCAGGGAGTCCAATGGTTAAAAGTGCAAGCGCAATGGCTGTCAATGTTTTTTTCATAAGTAAATCCTAGTAAAAAGTGAATGTTATGCAAAGAGTAGGGTATAGCCCCGATGAAGCCTGTCCTGGGCGAAGTTGAAGGACGCAGCGTAACGGGTTTGAGCGTGTTCTCCTGGATTGCGCTTGCCAAACGGCTCTATCCCGGCAATTCTCATTTTGGCAAAAGACTGTCGGGTTGCCATGAAAGTACGGTATCCAAGTAGTACCCAAGTAGGGTACGCTGTGCGTACCATTGTAAGCCCTTGAAGGTACGCACAGCGTACCCTACTTGGTATGGCTTTCATCTTCGGGGGTGCAAACCAATTTGCATGAATGTTAGGCGCACATATTAAAGATTTTGCCCGTTTATGGCTAATCCTCTGTGTGCGCCGTAACCCGACAGGGGTCTAAAGCGTTGTCGATCCAAGCAGGGCATATTCCATGCTGTCGGACAATGCGCGCCAACTTGCCTCGATAATATTGGGACTTGCCCCTACTGTGGTCCAAGATTTCTCGCCATCATTGAAGTTGATGAGCACACGGGTAATTGCCGCAGTGCCTTTGTCGGTATTAAGAATGCGAACTTTGTAATCCGTCAGTTGGATTTTATCGAGTTGTGGATAATGCTGGTTCAACGCTTGGTGCAGGGCTTTCGACAGTGCGTCCACCGGGCCGGAACCCTCTGCGGCTGTCAATTTTTCTTCTTGGCCAATGCGCGCTTTGACTGTCGCCTCGGACAATGCGCCTCGCCCCCGCCTTTCTTGAGCCAGCACCGTGAAATCAATGAGTTCAAACGGGGGTGCGTAACCTGCACGAGCGCGATGCAACAATAGATCGACCGAAGCCTCGGCTGCATCGAATGCGTAACCTTGGTGTTCCAGTTTTTTCAACAGATGCAAGACTCGCTCCGATTCTTCCTGGCTGATTTCCAGTCCCCTGTTTTGGCAAAGAGTAATCAAGTTGCCGCGTCCAGAAAGCTCGGAGATCACGGTACGCATCGCATTGCCCACTAACTCGGGTTCGATATGCTGGTAGCTTCCGGCTGCTTTTAGAACGGCAGCGGCATGTATTCCGCCTTTATGGGCGAAGGCGCTTTCCCCCGTGTAAGGTTGCTGGCGATCATGTTTTAGATTGGCGATTTCAGCCACGTAGCGCGAAATGGCGGTCAGCCCCCGCAATTGTTCTTCGCTTACAACCTTATAACCCATTTTGAGTTGAAGGCCTGGAATGATGCTGGTAAGGTCCGCATTACCTACTCGTTCGCCATAACCATTGATAGTGCCTTGGATTTGCACACAGCCTCCGCGTACCGCCGCCAAGGTATTGGCGACAGCGCAACCACTGTCGTTATGGACGTGAATCCCCAATCGGGTGGGTACACGGGCGGCGACTTCTTTGACGATAGATTCGATTTCCCAAGGCAAGCTACCGCCATTAGTGTCACAAAGCGCTAAAAAATCGGCCCCCGATTCGGCAGCGGCGAGCAATGCAGCAAGCGCGTAATCCGGGTTGGCTTTATAGCCGTCGAAAAAGTGTTCGGCATCAAAGATGGTTTCGGTGCCGTGCGATCTCATGAAGGCAATGCTTTCGGATATCATCGACAGGTTTTCATCCAGCGTGGTATCAAGGACTGTTTCCACTTGAAAATCCCAACTCTTGCCCACTAGCGCCACCGCTGGCGTGTCAGCGGCAACCAATGCTTGGAGATTTTTATCCGTTTCGCAACGGCTATGCTTGCGCCGAGTACTGCCAAATGCCACAACCTTTGCCTGTTTCAGCCCGATGTTGCGGACCTTTTGGAAAAACTCGGCATCTTTCGGGTTTGATCCGGGCCAACCGGCTTCAATGTAGTGGATGCCAATCTGGTCCAGTTTGAAGGCTATCGCCAGTTTGTCGTCGCAGGATAGGGAAATGTCCTCCCGTTGAGTACCATCGCGCAGAGTGGTGTCGTAGAGGAGAATCTGTGTCATCGTTGTCCAAATCTTTAGGTTGGTTGACGGGGGTTGGGGTTCGCGTCGATGCGAACCATGTCGGGGAATTATACGTTTTTCGGCGGGATAGAGAAATCTGAATTTGCCAAAAAATGCTCTATGTCATCCAACCCGAACGGCCAGTTCAGTTCTTGCCCGGTGGCTTCAGCTTTTAGCACCGGAATCAAAACGCCATAACGTTGCAGCAAATCCACATCATCAGCTATTTCCACACGCGTTAACGAGTCAGGCGCGATGCCATTTGCGGCGAAATAAGCAATTACCAAAGCATCGGCTTCTTCGCACAAATGGCAAGCTGCTGTGTAATAGATTGTTAGCATGGGTGTATGTTACTTCTGTGGTTAGTTGTCATCAAATTGTCATATTGACATTTTAAAATAATGCCCAAACTAATAATAAGAATTTTCAGGGTTTCGCCCTGTCTGAGTCGAACCTATCCCATGACAACTTACATGTACCCAAATTTATCGTTGGAAAACAATAAATTAGATAATGGGGGAGGTGGAAGGGATTTTAGGGGGATTTCTAGGTTTTACAAACGCTCTACCGCTACTCGAGACCAGACCATTGTCGAAGATGACAAAACGGTGGGCGAATGGAGTACGGATTCTCCACGGATCACTTGCCGAACTGTCGATGTCCATTACGGAGCAAAACTGGCGATTGACAAAATTAGCCTGGACATAGGACGAAACGAGGTCATATCGTTTATTGGCCCTTCAGGTTGTGGCAAATCGACTTTATTGCGCTGCTTAAATCGCATGAACGACACCATCCCGGGTTGTCGTGTCAGGGGTGAAATCAAACTTGATAATGAGGATATTTATCGCGATGACATTGATGTCGTGACATTGAGGGCTAAAGTGGGGATGGTGTTTCAAAAACCAAACCCTTTCCCAAAAAGCATATTCGAAAATGTGGCTTATGGCCCACGCATCCACGGTTTGGCCTCGTCTAAGGAAGAGTTGGCTGAAGTCGTAGAAATCTCTTTGCGCCGGGCTGGGCTTTGGGATGAAGTGAAAGATTATTTGGGCCATCCAGGCACCGGCTTGTCGGGCGGTCAGCAACAGCGCCTATGCATAGCGCGTACTATTGCGGTCAATCCCGAGGTGATTTTGATGGATGAGCCTTGCTCCGCCCTCGACCCAATCGCCACGGCCAGAATTGAACAGCTCATCGACGAATTGCGCGAATTATACACTATTGTCATCGTCACCCATTCAATGCAACAGGCGGCTCGGGTTTCCCAGCGCACCGCCTATTTCCATATGGGAAAATTGATTGAAGTGGGTGCAACCGCAAATGTATTCACCAAACCCCTTCATAAATTGACTGACGATTACATCAGTGGCCGTTTTGGATGAGCAAACCGTGAGAGATTTATAAGATGGACAGACTGAACGATGGGCATACTGTCAAGAGTTATGACGGCGAATTGGAGCATTTGCATTGCCTTGTTTTAGAGATTGGTGGCTTGGTAATCCACCAGGTCAGCGAAGCACTAGCCGCTTTCAAGAGCCGCGATCCTGAATTGGCGCAAAAGGTTATTGCCATGGACAATGAAGTGGATCGTTTGGAGGTACAAACCGATGACGCGGTGTCTAAAATCATCGCCAAACGCTGGCCCCTCAGTTCCGACCTTCGCCTAGTCATCGCGGCATCGAAGAGTGTCAGCGATCTTGAACGAATCGGTGATGAAGCGGTAAGGATTGCCGGCATGGTAATCCAGCTTTTTGGCAGTGAGAGCAACGAACCCAATACACTAATGCTGCGGGACATTAATCGCATAGGCAACTTGGCCTTAATTAGCCTGCGGAATGCCGTCGAGATTTTCGATGTCTGGGACGAGGAAAAGGCGATGCGGGTGATTGAAAGCCATCGCGAAATGGAGGAGGAATTTCAAGGCGATCTGCGCCATTTGCTGACTTATGTACTGGAGGATTACCGTAACATCGGTTTTGCCATCAGCGTGATTTTAGTCATCAAGGCATTGGAGCGCATTGGCCATCATGCGCACAATCTGGCTGAACATGTCTTATTCCGGGTGCATGGCGAGGATATTCGTAGCCGGCAACCTTTCCAAGATGGATGACAAGCTTTTGCCTATCAAGGCGCTGATGTTACGCGCAGTGGGCCGGAATAAGCCCGTTTCCGGGCGTTTCCGGCAAGAGCTTAACCCGGCAAGTGCGGCTTACTTAGGTGGAAACGCCCGCCGGGGCGGGTTTATTCCGGCCTAAGTCTGGTGTCATGCGAAACATCAGTTAAGGAGTATGAAGTTTAATGATGCGTGGCTTGTTCAGGCTTTCCGCATTGGGGTCGTAGGATGGTTTTGGAAACTTGAAATTCTCCAGGTAGCTCGCCAAGGCATCAGTGTCTGAGACACCTTGTGTGAGATTAAGCCCATCCTTAAAAATTGTGAAATTGTCCCCGCCTTTAGCCAGGGAGTCGTTCACGGTGACTCGATAGGTTTTGTCCGGGTTCAAAACCACCCCGCCGCTTACAATGACTTCTGTGGCTCCAGAAGTGTGAAAAGGCATGTGCGCCATGTCAACGCGAGTCAATTTCACCGCCCATATCTTAGAGCAAGCACCCTCGTCTGTTTTCCATGAGAAGTTGAACCCGTTTGATACTTGTAGAATTTTTAGCTGTGTCTGCGCTCCACAACCAGCGAATTGCTGTTCAAGCACATATCTTAGTTGTTGTGCGGTAAGGCTCATGGTAATCAAGCTCAATCCCTTGGGCTGTAGCTTATAGAGTTCGTTATAACTTACGTCAAGTGGATAGTGGCTACCCGTTAATCCATTGTTTCCCAATCCGTTTGGATTTACTAAGGCTATTTGTGCGCCTCCAAGATTGGCGGATTGGGTAGTCATTAATTGCGCATCGGCAACCAAATCGCCTGCCGGCATCTCTCCATTCGAATCAGCTACCGTGGTGACTGCCGCTGTGATCCTCCCAAAGACTTGGTTTTCTATGACCGCTGCAATTTTATTTCCATCTTGGAATTCGATGTCTGCGACCGCATCGAAAGTCATGGCTGAAACACAGATCAAGCAAAAGGCTAATAGGATGTGTGTACTGGCTAACACGGTTTTATTGAAATTCATTAGAATTCTCTAAAGGTTTTATTTGCCATCTAGCTTGCCAAGGTTTTATGATAAGGCCATCATTTTAACAACACAGAACCCATCATGAAAAATTTTTCCTTCAAGCTTACCCGCGATCCACATGAAGTCTTTGAAAAATTCAAAGCAACCGCAGCGAAGAACGGTGTTGCCTTGAAAGGCGACCACCAGCTTGGTCAATTTAGCGGGAAGGGGATCACCGGAAGTTACGAGTTGAAAGGTGAGTTCTTGACCGTCACTATCGTGGAAAAGCCATTCTTGTTCGGTTGGTCGATGATTGAAGCAAAAGTGCGCGAGTTTTTTGTCTAGCCTGGCATTGAAAGCTTACTAGTTGCAGACTGCGGTTTGTTTGTCCCTCTAGCATAAAGTTTTCAGCAAAATGGACGATATAGGGAGCATGGCTTAACAAGGCAGGAAGATGGTTAACCGTCGATTGTATAGTATTTAGCAAAGTTATTCTATTGTAAAATGACTTGAAGAGGACGTTTGATATTCAACACTGAGTTCTCTTGTTTTTAAGCTAATAACAATTATCATTAACTAACGTTTGAAGTCTGGGTGAGGGTGTCCTATGCCTTTTCTGAGCGTGTAATTGCTTGTGCATCAATTAGAATTACCCTAATCTAACTTATTTGCGGAGAAAATCCATATGACCAATACCAAAAGCACCTTGCCGACGAAACAAGCCAATGACCCGAAAGCCATTGCTGTCAATGAGTCTAAGGGTGTAAAGCCGACAACAGAGACCAAGGCTGCCGTTTCCAAGGCATCGGCAAAACCACCCACTGCGTCCAAATCTGTCGTGGAGCCAGCATCAGCAGCGCCGATTGCTGGGAAACCCCCTTCAGTCGCTCCCGCTGTAGGAGCCAAGGTTGTCCCTGTCGCCCCTACCGTAGGGCAAGCTGCTACAAAAAATGAACCGCCTGTGA
>QJPH01000186.1 GCA_003242955.1 Candidatus Methylumidiphilus alinenensis | reverse complement strand
TCCATCTACGATGCCATGCTGGGCGAAATGGGTGACATAACCATTAAAGAAGCGCTGGCCGTCGGGCAAGTCCATCGAGACGGTAATGTTTTGACCGAGCAGCTTGCCAGGGTCTATGGCCGGGTTTTCGCTCAACAGTTCAAGTTCGTACTCAAACAGACTGCCCAAGTGTTCTGAACCGTGCATACGGTAAAACAACAACACGTCATCGCCGAGCGGCGTGGCGACCTGAAATTGACGGCCTATTTGTGTGGGTGGCATAAGTCTTAGGTCTCCTTGCTTGTCAATGGATTTGTCTTGCCTAATAGCGCATTGTGAACCGTCATTCCGCATGGATGCCGGACAAATCGGCAGGGAAGCCGATTTGCACGGCTTCGCCGCCCGAAGGGTACGGGACATGGATGTCCCGTATGCATCCAGCGTCCAAGGATAGCAAACTTCAAGTTACGGCAGGTCTTGTCATTAGCTTGAAGCTTCACGTCCTAATGTCAGGATGCATTTCGGGCGGCTAGCCCAAGCTACTCGGCTATCCTTGCCGATTTGTCCAGCATTCCTGGTGGAATGACTGCGTTTCAGTCAACAACAGAGTGCCGTTTAATGACCGCGCCGCTTGACGGGATAGATGGTAGGATTATACTGCAACTATCCGGTAGCGTAATCAAGTCTTTGGCTAAAATCAGCCGATGAACACGGCGAGTTCCGAATTCAAAGCGCGTTATTTGGGCAAGCCCTTATCAAACAAATTTGGAGGACACATCATGGGATCATCCGCTCTATGTGGTTCAAGAGGCAATTGCCAAACAAATGACTCCCAAACCTTGGCTCCGGTACGTACATCCTCTCCCGACCAGACGGGTTCACCAGGACATGTAGCAACGGATGCTTGTGTTTACTATAGCCAATCATGTCAGATAACAAATAGTCAGTCATTCTATTATTGCCACACGGCTCAGTTAATGTGTAATCACCCATATTTTAGCCCTTGGTTATGGGGTGTACCCCAACGTAAAATAGACAATATTAGGACATGTTTAATTAGTGAAGATCAAAAAGCAAAAAATGATCCAACAAAAGTTGAAACAATCTGCAAAAACCCCGGAAATTGCTTCAAAGCCCCCTCTGACTCAGTAATAGATAGTTATCATATTCAGTGTTATAAACAATCAGGTGTTTCACCAAGCAGATTCCCTGGCCTCAATCGTATACTACCCCTCGGAAATGATCAAGAAAAGTTCAATCCATCTAAAAAGATCGATCCATCTAATCTAATTTTTGATCCATCCATAGGGACACCTTGGTGAGAGGATGAAATTATGAAGCCAACTCTAACCTTTTTACTGGCTGCGCTGGTGTCATTTTTGGTTTGGTGGCTATGCCTGAACGTGCTAGCACGGTCAGGTGTGGAGGCATTAAGAACTATTGCATTGTGGTTGTCACCGATTACAATTTTTGGATGGCTTTCCTATGCGGCTGGGGTTTTTGTGTTTTATCGAATTATCCTACGATTCATTGGTTGAATGCGGTAAGGCGTAATCCGTAAGCCCTGTAGATACCGTCATTCGACCCCTTTTGCAAGCTTAAATTCCGGGTCGAACGGCTTGCCGGATTTTAGGGCCGCAAGGGCGCAATAGCGGTACTCCGCGTATTGCGCCGGATGGTTAAACTTCGCATGTGCCGTGTTATGGTTACTCCCATATTGCTACATGGGTAAAACATATATTATTCCTTGCGGTAAGTTTCTACATTCAGGTACGTAGGACGGAACCATGGACGGGTTCCGCCGAATGTTATGGGTCGGTCGCCAGCATTCGGCGGATCACATCCCTGTATCCGCCCTACAACTCGTCACTCGCAACGCGGTAAGGCGTAATCCGCAACCCTGTAGGGCGAGCGGCACAGCGAAGCCTATATCTTTCTACATACGGCGACATGACAGTTCGGAATGCCATCGAAAAGCTAACCCCACGAAACGAAAACGACACCGACTCATATCTCGCTGACTTGCAAACTTCTGGGGTCAATCTTGATAAAGATGTTAAATCGCAGATCGATACTTTTATGAAAGCCGTGAAAAAGAACGAAGGACTCATTCCAGGCAAAGAGGTTCCCAGAATTCCATGAAGCATTGGATATTTATCAGTCTTGTTTGTGCTACTTCATCAGTCTTCGCAGCACAAAACGTCGAATTAGGGTGCAAGCACATGCGCGTCGTACTAGATGCGCGACTAAGCCCCGATGTAGTCGAGCGTGAATGGGGAAGCGGGAATCCTCGCTCTGAGTCACCTGCAACGTTGGAGCTTGTCGGCTGCGAAGGACAGTTGTTAGATCGGTTAGTTCTTGATGCACCACTGGCGCAACTCGACCCCATACCAATCCGGGGTGCTCCAAATCCAACCTATCTGGTATCGACTGATTTGACCGCCGAAGCGGGTTCTTATAACGGGCCGCTGACGATTCCAATCCAAGTTATTCGCGACCATTTGATTGCAGCAGTTGCCCGATTCGATGACAAACATATTGAGCCAATACACTTGGCGCTAACTGGCAAAGCATCGTGGAGAAGGGTTTCCCAGCACAATGTTGATAGCCTACTCTCTGTTAGTTGCCAACCTAAGAGGCATGGCTTCGTCACTTTTTATAGGCACTATTTTCTGTCACATCAGGAGTGGAAAGTAAAGGTTCGCACCGAAGACGGACTATGGGAATCAGATGGCGAATTTCCAAGTCGAAATGCCTTCCCTTAGGGCAAGGGCGCAATAGCGGCTTGCCGCGCATTGCGCCGTATGTGGGTGATCCGCCCATTCGGCGTAATACGCTTCGCTATTGCGCCCTTACGAGCTACGAGTTGGAGAGGAATGGTGGCGGGATGCCCAAGGGATAAATACTAAACTTCGTGGCAAATGGAATTACAGCGTTTTCATATTCTAATAGTTACTAAAAATAACGGTAGGCAATAGCTCAAGTCTTTGATCGAACGGAAGTCTTCGCAAACGCATAAGATTTATCCAGTAACTATTTGATGTAGAAAACGCTGTATAAGTATGAATCAACCGCCGCCTACGGTGGAACCATCTTTTGGAAATACAACGCGGATTTTGTAAAGGCGACGGGTAATAAGGTATATAATTGATGAAGCTGAAACTTATCACTTTGGGTTTGATGATCTCAGCGACACTGCCATGTGTAGCTAGGGATTTGACTGTCGGTAATGCCACCGAATTGCGCACATTTCTACTAACAGGTCGCCATGCGCTTGCCATCGAACCCATCCCCGCACAACGCGGTTGCGGTCCGGGTGGATGTAGCATCGACTTGGGCAGTGTATCTATTGTGCCTAATAAAGGAAAGTTGCTCGATTTGACCAGCAATAAGACCATTAAAATTCGCCAACAGACTTCTGGCACACTTCCTAAACTAGACTGGGACCCCTTCGGTGCTTACACGGTAAAGTATTCGGGTACACAATGGGGAACCTGCCTTGAGTTTACCCATGCCGGTTTGGGGAAAAGCGGTAGCTTCCAACGGTGGATTTCGGTTATTCTCATTCCTAGGCAAGACTCAAAGCCTGCTCCAATTGCCTACCGTTTTATCGGCTACTGGGCAAGCTGCGACGTTATAATGGAGGGAAGGCAGCCCAGTGAAGCCATACTGGCTACCCTAGAGCCTGTGGCGAAAGCAAGCGATCAACTGCAAATTATTTGGCATTCCTGCACTTCTTTAGGCTGCACCACCACCAAAGACAGCAGGATCGTCAGCAAGGTTCCATCCAGCGAAAACGGGTCTTTGCAAATCCAACGCGGTAAGACGCAATAGCGGCCTGCCGCGTATTGCGCCGAGTGCAAGGTGTAATCCGTAAGTCACAATACGCTCACGCGATTACACCCTTGTAACTACGAAACAGGCTTCAACTCCAACCAACCCATCACGCAAACCTTCAATACCAATATGCCGGATTATCGCCGTTACCGTGTGCCGGGTGGGACTTATTTTTTCACCGTGAACCTGCTGGAGCGGCATTCCAACGATTTGCTGATACGCCATATTGACGTGCTCCGCCATGTCGTGAGGGAAACAAGGAAACGCTGGCCGTTCCATATTGATGCATGGGTGGTTCTGCCGGAACATTTGCATTGCGTGTGGACATTGCCCGCAGGGGATGATGACAATTCCAACCGTTGGCGGGTCATCAAGCAAAGCTTTTCCAAGGCACTGCCTGCGACAGAAAGGCGTTCGTCGGTGCGGCTTGCCCGTGGGGAGAGGGGCATATGGCAACGCCGTTTTTGGGACCACATCATCCGGGATGAAACCGATTATGCAGCGCACGTTGAATATTGCCACATCAACCCGGTGAAGCATGGCTTGGTTATGCGGGTGGCCGACTGGCCTTATTCGACATTTCACCAATATGTTGAGCGAGGGATTTATCCGCTGGACTGGGCAAGCTTTCCAAGTATCCATTCTGTTGCAGGTGAGCGAGGATAAACACAACACCGTAAGGTATAATCTGTAGCATGGCAAGGTTCATCATTCGGCGCAATACGCGGAGTACCGCTATTGCGCCCTACGAGCTAAACCTGTAGAATAACCATATGAACCGAATGTTTTTTGCATTACAGCGTTTTTAATATCGATTGATTACTTTGTTTATCTATGGCGGCAAAGGGTTGCCGCCCTACGGCCCTTATTCCGCAGTAGGTCGGCAACCCTTTGCCGACAAGGATGTACATTAAATAAGTAACTAATAGATATAGAAAACGCTGTAACTAGAATATATATAATATTTACTATATTGCATCTATTTTTTGTATATAGTGTGTATGCTAGTGCACTAAAGCCTACGATAACGCATTATTCTAGTGATAGAAATATTTCTGATATTTCATCTTGGCATCATCCTACTAAAAAGATATTCAAGGCTTACGGGATTACTCTTCGCAACATTGAATTGAGGAATAATATTGCAACATTTAATATTATATTTCCTTTTGATCCTATGACTTCTGAAAATTGGCATCTTGTCAAAAAGCTCTGCTACGAACTTTTAGAGGCTAATGGCATGTGGAACTATTCACTTCGGAGCGAAGAAGATCAAATCCAAATCCAAGTTTCTTGGGATAAATATAAACGAAGTATGTCTTTTGATTTTATCCAACTTAAATAATGCGGTAAGGCGGTATCTACGAATGCGCATTACCGCGTTGTCTAATATTTTACGGGCAAATAAATCAGTAGAGCCTATTGCTCTGCAACAACCAATTCTTAACAGGTTTTTGAACAGATTGGGGAACGACTTTGATTATCCAACAGATAATACTCAGTTTTTTTAGTTTCGGTAGAAACGATAAAGTAAAATAGCGAACGTTCGATGCAATCTTTTCTCTAATAGGATGATGCACCAATACTAAGTGAGATTCCCAATCTTCAATAAACTGCCCTAGGTCGACGGGTGCAACCAATTTTTTCATTGTTGGCAAGAAGCACTCTTCGTAATTTAAGCCATTGGTTACAGGGGCTATTGGACTTTTATAACTTTCATGATTATAAAAATCAATCCCAGAAAGGGCGGTAAGCTTTAATTCAATAAATAAATCATTAAGATTATTTTCCGAAATATGCCAAGGAACAATCCAAGTATACTTTCGCTTATATAGCCGTTCTGGAAAAGCACCAATATTAGGTGCGACAATCGGCAAGCCTGCATTAATTGCCGCACTTAAAGTATAATTGTAAGTTTCTGGCCAAAGTGCCGGGAACCAAGCAAGATCAGGCTGATACAGGGAAATAAGCCTTGATAAATCTGCCTCTTTGTAAAACCCAATAACGGTTAAATTGCTGTGCGGGGCGGTAATCACGTCCCGGTAACAATTTCCCAACAAGACAAAGTCAATAGGCAAATCCCTTTGCTTGGCATCTAGCGCAATGCTCTCCAAAAAGTCGGCACCCTTCATCGGACTGAGTGCTCCAATAACGACAACCCTAAGACGATCAATGGGTTGACGGGGAAGCTTGACCTTTGCATCTATCCATGAAGAAATTTTTTCATGGTAAATAGTCAATATATTTGCCGTAGGAAAATAAGCCTTAAAACGATCCCCCGCGTCTCTGCTTGGAGTAAAACAGTGATCGGCTCCCTGAATCAAATACAGATGGTTGGCACGCCAAGTTTCGATTGGAACATTGCCCGGAGCAGGGCGTTCTTTCAAGCAAGCATTGCAGCCGTCTTCCCCTGGCTCACCACAATAGCGGCCTTGCATATCAATTAAATTTATTTGTGGGCAAACGGCGTAATAATCATGTATCGTGTAATCCCAGTGAATACCCAAGCGTTCAGGAAGAGAAAAAATGGCGGGGTGTATGCCAATGGTATGATGAACTTGTATCCGTTGAACATTCAGCGTCCGTAGAAAATTGCTTAGTTCATCTAACCCCCTATCAATTCTAAAATAGAGTTTCAAAGTACCTTGATAATCTATTTCCATCACACCGTTGCCATTGCTGGCAGGGCGCAACACAATCGAGTCTATCCGGGAAGATAGCTGCTCCATCAATTCCTGTAGATGTCGTTCTGTGCCTCCTCCCCTATTATGGGATATATGCAACATCAGGGGTTTTGAATGGCATAAAAGTCTTGCCAAGGTCACACGAAGGCGCAAAAATTTGGCTGGGTCCTTGGCGATGTGCTGATGCACTAAGGGTTCATAACGAGGGTGCATTTTGCGCAATGTATCCATCGCCGCCAATTTTAGCTTATTATGGCTGTCCCCAAAACTTAAATTGCCCTTGTGGTAAACAAAGACATCGCCACACAAGACATTTTTCCATCCGCTGCGTTTGGCTCGCTCGCAAAAGTCATTTTCTTCGCCATACCCTTTGCCAAAGTTCTCCGTGTCAAAATAACCGACATCCGATAGGCAACTCCTACGGATATACATGCAAAAGCCAACAGCCGTTGGAATTTCGATCCACTTTCCTTTATTCGCTACTTTAAAACGCCTGTCCAACGTCTCCAAGTCTGTGTCCAAAGGAATCGTATTATCCTGACAAATATTTGGATAACTACAGATGGTTGCGTTATTCGAGAACGGGGTTGCAGTCCCTGTTCTACGATTACGATATACACAAGCGACTAATCGATCTACCCAATCATTAACCGGCTCAGTATCACTGTTAAGTAGAATGACATCTCGATCAACATGCAATTGCATACCCACATTGACAGTACCTACAAAACCTAAATTGATTGTATTATTTAGCAAAGTGATTTTATTATCCCTTGCTAATTCTTCAAGATATTCGACTAACTGTGGTTCAGGTGATTGATCGTTAATCACAATCAATTCATAATTGGTCGCTTGGGGATAACGCAACACAGACTCCAAGCAGCGTTTTGTTTCATCCATGCCAGCGTAGACTGGGACTATAATATCAACCGTCTTCATTTTAAAAGCCTCTTATAAGCTGACCAGAAGACAGATCCTCTGATTTTATCCAGATCATCTATTAGTTTCTGCAATTGCGCGTCACGCTCCTTGACTATCTTTTGCGCATGGCTGTGTTCTTTGCCGAGTTGTTCCAACTTATCATTCAGTTCCTGTAATTGCGCGTCACGCTCCTGTACTATCTGCTGCGCGTAACTGTACTTCCCGCCAATTTCATCTAACTTTTTTGAATTGATATCTTGAAGTGCGGAAATTTTATCATCAATCCATTGATGGCTACTCCGCAACAATGAAAAGATTCTTTCCATGGAAAAATCAGGCAGCCACTTCCTATAAATGCGCAAGTAGGCATCGGTTGAATTGTCATATTGATGCACACCTGAAGCGTCTTCATGCAAACGATAGATGGCAGTGACTATTGGAGAATGCATAAACTCGGTTTTCTGGCTGAGTTGCAACCAGAAATCCCAGTCCTCAAAAAAATCAAAACTAGCATCAAAGCATATTCCATTGTCTATAAGCTCTTTGGCAAATAGCAAACTGTGAATGGGAACAAAGTTTTCGAAAAAGAGTCGCTCAGAACAATACGGTATATTATATTCAGTTATTTCATGACTCGTACCATCCTGATTAACTTTGACCACTTTAGTCCCGGAATATACGACCTTTGCATTATTTTGCAACGCAAATTCAACTAATCGCTGTACATGCGTTGTTTGCAGCAAGTCATCATCGTCAAGAAAACCAACCAAGTCCCCGGTGACATGGGTCAAACCTTGATTTGCCGCGCCAGAACGACCCATGCTTTTAGCTAGTTGTATTAGATTTATTGCTGTTACTTGTGTCTTAAAGGGTTCGACAACTTTGCTGACATCGCCACCCCCGTCATTAACGATTACAATTTCTATCTTAGGCCATGTTTGCCCAGCAATAGACTGCAAGGCCTCCACTAAAAAATTTGGACGGTTTTTGGTGCGTACTATAAGACTAACCAATGGGAGTATAATTTCTGTATTTATGGACAATCCTTGCTCGGTGCGGTAACAAACAGACTCTGAAATTGCTAAAGAGGATTTGCCTGTATAATTTTCAGGCAATATATTATCTTGATTGCCACCTTTAAAAGCATAAGGCAAGGCATCCATTCCGAATTTATGAGTCTGCAATTCCAACAACATGGCATTCAGTGGCCTATCCTCTTTGGGCCAGACATGTAACGCTTCCGCGTGGCTGACCTTCAAAGGCAATGACCATGCCCGCGCTTGGTTCAAACCCAAGATGCGCTCGATATAATGGTTCTGTGTCATCTGGCTAGCATAAATAGCCATTATTTCGCGTTTGTGCGCAACGACAGCGGAAATGTCGATTAATACATTAAGCGGACCCTGAACCGATATTTCATAACTCCATGGCTCGGCTGTGAACCCGGTTTTCCGCAACGCCTCCCAAGCGATCACACTGCTGGCGCGATGGTCTGGGTGGGGTTCGACAGGCGACGGGAAAAAAAGGCATGCAGGTTTGGTTGAAACAATCACCTCAGCCAGCCTATCAATGATAGATTGGTAAGGCAACAACGAGCGGTCTGACAAACGCCAGAAACACACATTCCTTATCCCGAAGATTCGGGCTGCCGCAAGCGCCTCTTGCTCACGGATTGGCGCAATGCCTTCATCGCCGCCCTTGTCACCACTGGTTAAAAACAACACATCCGTGGCAATACCCTGCTCGGCAGCCAGTAGAAGCGCCCCGCCAAGCCCAAATGTTTCATCATCTGGATGCGGAGATATTATTAACCAAGGGCCTTGCGGAAGCTTTGCAGGGATTGAGGGGAGATAGGATGACTCATCTAACATAAATTTGAATTTAGTCTGGAATGCAGCATATATAAATTCCAAGATTTACCTTATTGTACAGGATACATACGTTTAACGCACCAAAAGATCGGCCCCGAACCAACCAACAAGGATTTGCCGATATTTTTCGGCTTTGGCAATTTGCATGTGCTCAAGCGGATTGAGATTGTCGGTAAGAATGGAGCCTTGGCTTTTATCCACGTTGACCAAGCGTTTTTGTAGCCAACTGGCTTGGTCTGTTGAAAGCGACTTGGAGTCCAAGTCTATGGCTCGCTTGCCCGCAAGGAAGATAAAATCGTTGAAATCTTCGCCAGTCTCGGAAATAAACACCGATAGATGCGGGAACACTTCGCTCACGGTCCGAGCCACGGATGCCAGTGCGGCATTGTGGCCACCTTGGTAGAATGACACAAAATTGAGGGCAAGAATGCCTTGGTCTGACAGCAATCCCCGCAATTGCGTCAAGGTTTCGACCGTCAATAAATGCGCCGGTTCGGAACCTCCGGTGAAGCAATCATGGATGATCAAATCATATGGGCCTTGCAAGTGGCGGATTTCATTGCGAGCGTCCCCCACGATAGCCTGTCCGGTGGGTTTAAAGCCAAAATAATTGGCGGCGGCATCGGCAATCGCAGGGTCAATCTCCACCGTGTCGGTCACAATCCCGTAGCGATCATGTAGAATCTTTGACATATGGCCCGCACCTAAACCGACGATTAAAGCCCGTGTCATGTTGGGCATCAAAGCAGGCATTAAACCTACGATATTCTGATAAGTCAGGCTCCCTTCGCCATTGGAAATCCTAGCTGCGCCTATCATGGACGCATCGGAAGTCAGGAAACGGATATCGCGTTTCTGCTCCTCGATCACCCGCACCCAACCGTATAGGCTTTCACGTTCGGACAGGATTTTAAATTCGCCCCCGCCAGTGTAAGAATGTCCTGCACCTATTGCATTAGGCAACAAGCCGAGTCCAATTATCACCAAAAGCATAGTAGGTAAAACGGCAGTTGCCAAGCTTAACTGCTTTTGCTCATAGACAGCCAAAACAACGGCGATCAAGAGCAGGGAAAGGCCCAAGCCGACCAATGTTTCCCGCGAACCCACCAAGGGAAACAAAAAAAATCCTAGCACTAAGGTGCCAACTACGCTGCCTAGTGTGCTCACAGCATAAATCGAGCCGGCACTATTGCCCACGCCCTCCAAGCTAGAGGTTGCTAATTTAACGGCAAAGGGCCCTACCATGCCTAATAAAGTCAAACTGGGCAGGAATAACACCAGTGAGCTGACAAAAGCGCCTGCACGCAGGCCGAGCGGGTCAGTTGCCAACAGCACGAATCGGGTCGCCCATGGAATGGTAAGTGTCAAAACGGCTGCGAGGGCAATAATCAACGAAAGGCCAGTGCGTTTAGCCCGGTCGGCCCAACGACCGCCGACAAAATAACCCAAGGCCAAGGCGATCATGGTCACCGATATTAACGATGACCAAACGTAAAGGCTGGTGCCATAAAACGGGGCAATCATCCGAGTGCCCAACAGTTCTATCACCATCACCGAGGCACCGGTAAGAAAAACGGTCAGGTAAAGCCCGACATGTCCAAAGCGATTCAAAGAAAGGTCATTCATAATCAATAATTAGTTTGTAGGGGCGAATTCATTTGCCTAGGGCAAGCCTCATCGTTATACACAAGTGTTGGAGACCCGTCATTTCGGCAGGGATGCCGAAATCCAGCGTCCAAGGATGGCAAACTGGGGGCCACGACAGATGCCCTTGTATCCACGGACGGGAAACCAAGGCTTGGCAAGTCTCTTGAATCAAACACTTGCGCAACCGACTGGCTTACCGTCCATGGACTGGATTTCGGCATCCCTGCCGAAATGACGACTTTTCTAGTTTGGCTAGACTTGTGTATAACGATGTGAGGGCAAGCCTGGTGCAAGCGAGCCGCCCGTTTCACCCCGCACGTCCACCCATAAATGGGGTAATCCAAAACGCTCCAGCCAGGCAGGGCCGCTCTCTTCCTTGAGCATGGCGATAGTGGAGGCACTGCCCGCCACTACGCAAAAGTCCCCCACCACGCTAACTGCCGCTAGGTGTCGCACCGGCCAACCGGTTTTGGGGTTTAACACATGACCGTAACGGATACCGTCCACCATAATGCAACGTTCGTAGTCGCCGCTGCTGGCTAGTGCGCCACCCCGCAACAAAATTGTCTGCATCGTCGAAGCCTTGTCACGGGGATCGCGTATACCGATGCGCCAAGGACTGCCATCGGCGCGTGGGCCGATGACTTTGATGTCGCCGCCTAAATTAATCATGCCATGCCGGATATCGGCCTGCCAACACAAGGCAGCCGCGTGATCGACAGCGTATTCTTTGACAACGCCGCCGAAGTCAATCTCCATGCCCGGCGTCAGGAATTCAAGCACTGGCGATTGCCATCTCAGTTTGTGCCAGCCAACCCGTTCAAGCAGTTCCCTGACTTGGGCTTGGTCCGGCAACTGGCCTGAATCAAAGCGCCAAGCTCGACGCAGAATGCCGGAGGTTATGTCAAACAAGCCATCACTCTGCTCATGACAGGCTGCGGCATAATTCAACAACCCCGCTGTTTCTTCATCGACCGTAATGCATCCTCCTGCGGATGCCACGCGATTGATGGCGGACAGAAAACTGTCGCTTCGATAGCGCGAATAAAGCGCTTCCAGCCGGTGGACATCGGCCATGGCAATGTCGGCAACCCGGCGGGCTTGCAAATGGGTTTTGGCATAGAGTTGTATTTCGCACGGCGTACCCATTGCCTTGAATGCGTGGTGATAAAACTTCACCTGATTAGCAGATTGTTTCACCCAAACTCAAAAAAAACCGTCGTTCCGGCAGATACCGCCATGTACGGGCGGGTTCGGAACCCGCCCCTGCCCATGGATGACATAGATTGTTGGCTTCCCTGCAACTCTGAAACCGGTGGCAAACTGGTTTCAGAATCTCGGCTATCACTTAAGGCGGGACAGGCGCAAAGCTTAACCGTTCGCCCTGAGCTGCGAGCCTGTCGAGCAGTCGAAGGGTGGACGGTTAAGCCGTTCATGGTTCGATCCTTCGACAAGCTCAGGACTCACCACGAACGGCCTTGAACTGTCTCGCCTTAAGTTGGTAGCCATTATTGACAATCACCTCAAGGTTTTAAATTGACTAATCTGCCGTTTAACAGATTGGTGTTCCGGGCATTCGCTTGGAGTTTAATCGTGGGCGTATTCTGAAGAATAGCTTGAAATTGGGCAATTTGTGCAGAGGACGCTTGGATCAAGTTAGTCAATACATACCAGTTGACACCCTCGCTGCATGGCGGTGTGGTGAGCGAACCCGCATAGGTCACATAGGATTTGGTATTTGCGGGAAGAAGCCCATTGGGGTTGATGCTTACCCCGGGTATGGTCGTTATGACATTAGTACCGGTGGGTGGGGCATTGTCCAATATCTTCTGCAATTCGGGATTGGTTGCACCTTCTTGTACTAGAACACCGACGACCACCTCACGCCCATCAGTGGTGGCGTGGACAAAATGAATCTCCATAGGATAGCTGGCACCATTATAAGTATGCTCGCTCGGGACATGCAAATGGTATTGCACCAGCGTATACTCATCATAGCTCTGTAGGGTTCCGAAGTACAATTTGTCAGGGGTTGTGGTAGGACCCTCCACCACGATATTGTGTCCATTATTGACAACTTGAAGGGCATCCGCAGTATTATAATAGAAATTTATAATATCTGAACCCGATCTTTGGACAAGATCGGCACTATTGACGTTGATGGGCGACTGGTGTTGGCCTACGCCGCATTCGGAATAGGGATAATTAAGCGGAACGGGTGCAGTTGACGTAGAATCGACGATTTGACCCCAACTGCTTACTCCACCGGGAGCCAAGGCATCGGGATAATTCCATCCCGGTGCCGCTAAAGCTGAAGCCGCTAGAAAAGATGGCGCAACCAAAAGGCCGAGCCAGCCAAGTTTATTTAATTTAGTATTCATGGTTATAATCCCCTCTCAACTGGATTAGCAAGTGTGGCAACGGCAATATTGCATGGGATTTTGTGGGTCTTGTGTTTGTGTATTGTCATTGCAACTATTATCTGTAGTACCCGTTGCGCTATCATTTGCGCTGCCTGTCGTACCCGTTGTCGTTGTACTGCCAGTTGAAGTTCCGCTTGTAACCGTTGCAGTGTTGCTTGCAGATGAGCCGTTCGTCCCGTTGGCGGCACCACCAGTTGTCACATCAGTTGAAAATGCTGGCATTGTAAATAATACGAGAAAAACCAAACATAAAGCCTTGTTGAACATTTTAATAACCTTTTGCATCAATTGATTGGGAAGCCCCCGGAAACAGCAAAACACACTCGGCATGCCCTCGCTTATTCTTTCCGCATTCAATCTTACTTGTATTTAAGAAGCTTGTCTATTTTGCCCGTACCATTGCAGAGCCCTGAAAGATTCAACAGCCGTGGGAGCGGGTTTTAACCGCGACTTCTCGACCTAGGTCTGGGTCGCGGTTAAAAACCGCTCCCACCGTTCTTTCATGGCAACCCGACCAACGGATTTTTTTATAATGGGCCTTGGTCATCGTTCAGCCCACCAAATGTGGAGTGCGGCGACTCGTCGCCGCTTTCCGAACCATGCGGCGACGAGTCGCCGCACTCCACAAACTCACCCATCGGGCTGAACGATGACCAAGGCCTTAAAATGAATAGCTCCAGGTTGCGGCAAGCGTACCTACATGCGGAAGCTGATAGCCATTCGGATCGTCATGGATGGGTTGTAGCCATTCCACGCTCAAATGGTTGCCCCGCAAATTGCCAGTAGGCATCATTGCGTTGAGTCCAAACCCAAGATCCCAGTAATGCCCACCATAGTTGCTGGTGTAATCCATCGGGCCTACAGGATTGTATATGCCGTTGTACGCAAATTTAATCGCGCCTTCCGTGGTGTAGAGACCGCGCACTGAGGCGGAAAGCCAGTCAAACACACTGTAACTGCCCCAAGCCGTCGTTTG
>QJPH01000509.1 GCA_003242955.1 Candidatus Methylumidiphilus alinenensis | reverse complement strand
GGATTCCACCGCGCCCGTCAACGGATAACAGCCCAAGGTGCGGAAACGGACTTTTAGCATTTGTGGGGTTTCACCGGAATTTAGCGGCATACGCTCGTCATCGACCAATATCAACATGCCGTCACGTTCGACTACCGGGCGCTCCTTGGCAAAGTACAGCGGCACGATGGGGATGCCTTCCAGATAAATATATTGCCAGATATCCAACTCGGTCCAGTTGGAAAGCGGGAACACGCGGATGCTCTCGCCTTTATTGATCTTGCCGTTGAACACATTCCACAATTCCGGGCGCTGGTTTTTGGGGTCCCAGCGGTGGTTCTGGTCGCGGAAGGAATATACCCGCTCCTTGGCGCGGGACTTCTCCTCGTCGCGTCTGGCCCCGCCGAATGCGGCGTCAAACTTGTATTTGTCCAAGGCTTGCTTGAGCCCCTCGGTCTTCATCACGTCGGTGTGCTTCTTGCTGCCATGGGTGAAGGGGCCAATGCCGGCACGGATGCCTTCCTCGTTGACGTAGACGATGAGTTCCAGGCCCAATTCGCGGGTATGGCGGTCACGGAATGCTATCATCTCGCGGAATTTCCAGGTGGTGTCTACATGCATCAGTGGGAATGGCGGTTTGCCAGGGTAAAACGCCTTCATCGCCAAATGCAACATCACCGCCGAGTCTTTCCCGATTGAGTAGAGCATGACGGGACGCTCGAACTCGGCGGCGACTTCGCGGATGATGTGGATGCTTTCCGCTTCCAACTGCTTTAAGTGGGTTAGTTTGTGCTCGTTCATCGGGTTCGGGGAGGATAATGGTTCTAAAGAGGTCACGCCGCCATTTAGCGTTCCTTGCATTGCAGCGGGAAAACCCTTTTAATCATACCATAAAACCAAGAGCATACCTGATTGGCAAGGAGTTGTCAGCAATTCCGGGCTTGGATGGCAAGTTCCAGTTTACGGCGGGCCTTGTAGATTCTGATTTGCTCTTAACGTTGCGTCGTTGCGCCGTTGCGTGAGGCCTTCTTTATGCATTTCTCACAATGCGGCATGTTCGTTTAATGGGCTAAAGTTTTTTGTCTCACGCAACGGCGCAACGACGCAACGTAAAAGCACAAGCGAAGGGTGATATATTGACGGACCCGATCAATTTTTTCCGCTCGCCGCCGCTCCCTTTGACGACAAGGGCGCAATAGCACACCGACTGATTGCACATTACCGCGTTGCGTAACATCAATTAAAATAGAGGCGTAATAAAATGGCAGGAAGACTCCAATTTCAATTCGACTTTACCAATACCGGCAACACCAAGCGACGGGAAGGCTCGCGCAAACGCATCCTGATCCTAGGTGAATACTCGGGGCAGTACCCCGATAAGCCCGGATTGTCCTCCCGCAAACCAAACCGCGTGGATGTGGATGAGCTTGATGCGGTGCTTAGGCTCATTGCACCGCAGTTGCCTATTACACTGGACGATGGCAGCGGAGAAACACTGATTGAGTTCCACGAATTGGAGGATTTCCATCCCGATTCGTTGTACAAACGCCTGCCCGTTTTCAAAACCTTGCGGGATTTGCGTGGGCGTTTGGAAAATCCATCCACCTATGCGGCGGCGGCTGAAGAGTTAAAACGGGGGCATGGCGTAGCACCTGCACCGGCTGATGGCATTGAACCCCAAGCCACGCAGCCTAACTCGGATGATGCAAACCTACTCGACCAGTTGCTTGGGAACCCCGTCCACCCGTCAGGACCAATACCGATAAAACAAGCTGATACGGTTCAGACCCTGATTCGGCAACTGGTCGAACCCCATCTGCCCAAAGGGGTGGACCTTAGCCAACAGAAGCAGTTCCTCTCCGCGATTGACGATGCCATTAACCAAGTGATGCGCAAAATCCTGCATCATCCGCGCTTCCAAGCACTCGAAGCGGCTTGGCGGGGAATCGACTGGCTGGTCGGCAATATTGAAGACAGCGAGGAATTGCAGGTTTTCCTGCTCGACCTATCCAAGGAAGAAATGGCAGAAGATTTCAGCCAGTCCGAAGGACTAGGGGAAAAAACGGCTCTCTATCGTTTGCTGACTGAAAGCAGCTTGGCGGTTCCGGGCGGGGAGCCTTGGTCATTGGTGGTCGGTTTATACTCGTTTGGCGAGGATGCGGACAGTTTAAGCCTGTTGGAACTGCTGGGCGCTGTCAGTGAACGCTGTGGCGGTAATTTTTTAGCCGCTGCCAGTCCCAAGCTGCTGGGTTGCGGTTCCTTGGTCTTGAGCCCGGACGCATCAGACTGGCCGGCACCGCAAGCCGACCTTGCCGACGATTGGCAACGCTTGCGCAAGAGTCCGGCAGCGCGAAGCATAGGGCTGGCCTTGCCGCGCTTCATGTTGCGCAGGCCCTATGGCAAGAATTCCAACCCGGTTGAAAACTTCCGCTTTGAGGAAATGCCCCCGCGCCCAGCCCATGAAACCTATTTGTGGGGCAACCCCGCTTTAATCTGTGCCGAAATCCTCGCAAGGGGATGGTTGGAAGGCGATGATGAACCCGGAACCTTGCGGGATACCGGCACATTGCCTTTTCATATTTATGACGACGGCAGTGGGCAAGCCATCAAACCCTGTGCAGAAGTGTATCTAAACGAGAAAACGGCGAATGTGATCCTCGGGGCTGGGATCATACCCGTATTGAGCGTCCGCAACCAAGACCGGGCGATTGTGCCTAGGTTGATGACCATAGCAGAAACGGCGACGGAGATTGTTTAGTTGATTACGGCTGTTATACTGAGAGCTAGATTAGGCGGTATCAATGCCTCCCCCTTTGAAAAAGGGAGATTGAGGGGGATTTTTTGAACTGTCCACATTGTCCGGTATTAGGAAATCTCCAAAGCCGGTCGGGATATGTCAACCCGTCCAAAACGTTTTGTGCCAAGCCGGACGCTGTGGTCCAGCACAAAACGTGAGTGACGGGGTTCAAACCCCGTCACTCTTCGTGGATAGAACCATAAGTATGTGCAGGCTTAGGGGCATCGTTCGACTTCGCTCAGGACAGGTGTCGTTAACGATTGATGCGCTTCGTTCCACGTAAGCGTTCACCCCCCCTGCCTTTATCCTGGGAGCGAGGCCATCTTGG
Source organism: Candidatus Methylumidiphilus alinenensis (assembly GCA_003242955.1). Classification (GTDB taxonomy): domain Bacteria; phylum Pseudomonadota; class Gammaproteobacteria; order Methylococcales; family Methylococcaceae; genus Methylumidiphilus; species Methylumidiphilus alinenensis. Next base: position 11,333 of record QJPH01000509.1, on the reverse strand, counting down.
CCGCTATTTCAGCGGACGAGACGTCCGCGCTCCCAGGGGGGAGTGAACGCTTACCGTTCCACAGCGCATCTTATGGCTCTTGGCAGATAATCAAAACTATTGAGGTTTCCCATGTCCAGCGTTGAAAAATTCAATATAGCACTAACCCCCGACATAGCAGCCACCGTTCGCCAAGCCGTAGAGTCAGGCGATTATGCGTCAACCGGGGAAGTTGTGCGGGATGCATTGCAAGATTGGAAAATCAAGCGCCAATTGCACGAGCAGTGCGATTTAGAATTGCTCAAACTTTGGCAAGAGGGGATAGAGAGCGGGTCGGCAGGTATTCTCGACATGGAGGAAATTAAGCGGGAGGCCCGTAGGCTATATGACGAGAAGAACGGATATTCAGAATGAATCAAGTAGCCTACTCCAAAAAGGCACGGGAAGATTTGTTGTCGATATGGTCTTACATTGCAGAGGATAGCCCTAACGCCGCCAACAGGCTATTAGATACGATAAAAGAAAACTGTGCCTTGTTGGGCGATAATCCCGATTTAGGCCAAATTCGCCCCGACTTGTCACCGACTATCCGATATTTCCCGGTAAAAAAATATTATCCTTTATCAAAAAATATCGCATGGTATAGATGTAATCCGCATTTTACACGGTGCGCGAGATTTGCGCGGTGCTTTGCATTCTGGTTGATCATCCTAAAAACCGTATTGCGCCCTTATATCTATGTCCGTGTAAACAAAAAGGAACCTGGAAGATGAGCGACACTCCGGGGCAGGGTTTCGACCTGCCCAAACTACCCGAGATTGACAAGGAAAACCTTGAGGCAGTCCGCAATTTCCTGCCCGGAAAATTGCTAGGGCGCACGGCGGCACTATTGATGCTGACCGTGACCGTCATGGTCTGGGCCATTGCCGTCAAGACAGGACTGAAGAATTTTCTCGATATTCCATCGCTGCCACCATGGGTACAGTTTGGCGTGCTCGGTTTGACTACCTTCGTCGTGGCTTGGCAAGTCTTCCTCGAATGGGGGGCCGCCAGGAATCAACGCGAAGCCAAGCGACTGGCATTGACCGAACCCCAAGTGCCGGTGGGTTATTTCCGCATCGGGCCTTATCTAAACAACGCGGATGACCACGCCGCCTTTGACCGCGCCGACCAAGCCCACCAGAAAGTGCTGGACTGGTTGCAGCGTTCGATAGCCCTCCCGCTTTACATCACCGGCGATTCCGGCTCTGGCAAGAGTTCCTTGCTCAATGCCTATGTGCTGCCACAATTGCGCGGCATGCAATGGACCGTCTGCGAAGCGCGGGCTTGGCAAGACCCGGAAGCCGCGTTGCGGGAGGCTTTGCAACAACACTTGCAGGAAATCCCCCCCTCACCACGGGAGGCAGGCAACGCTGTTGACACAGCGCGTCATACCGGCAGGGATTGCCGGTATCCAGAACACAGGGAGGTGAATGTAGATTGCCCTCCATGGCAACTGGGTTCCGGCAATCCATGCCGGAACGACGGAGAAAACCTTAATCCAATACCGCCATTGCCCCTCGGGGGAGGGTTAGATAAATCAGAATCCTCACCTCCTGTGAAACCCACCACCCGCGAACTGATTGAAGCCGTCATCCAGCATTCGGGGCAGCGTTTGCTCATCGTCCTCGACCAGTTCGAGGAATTCATCATCATCGCCAAGCCCGAAATACAAGCCGCGTTTGCCGCACTGCTGGCCGACCTGCGCAACCAGCCCATTGCAGGGTTGACGCTGTTGCTGGTGTTGCGCCGCGAATATGAGATATTATTGGCGGATGCCGGTTTGCCGGATAGCCAAACCGGCATCAACCGCTATGAAGTGGGCCGTTTCACCCACAAGGCGGCGCGGCTGTTCATGACGCAAGCGGGGCTGGGTTTGCAGCCGGACGCACTGGAACAATTGCTGACCAGTGCCGCCAAGATGGACGACACGCCGGAATTGATCCGCCCCATCACCCTCAATGTGCTAGGCCATGTGTTGAGCGAAGGCAAGGCCAGCGCACCTAGCCTTGAGGCCGGCCCGTTGGTCCAGCACTATACGCACAAACCGTCGAAGACCCGGTCATCCGCGATTTTTCCCGTCCGGTGTTGGAGCAACTCGTCACCGGTCAAGAGACCAAACAGCCTTGCCTCGAAACCCAACTGGTGGCAACCACCCGGCTCAGAAGGGGCGAGGTGCGGGGGGTGCTGAACGCCCTGACCAACGCCGGTTTGGCCCGTCCTTTAGACCGTGCGCAAGGGGTTTGGGAACTGTCGCATGATTTTGTCGCCCGCGCCATTTCCCGCCATTTGGGCCGTCAACGGAGGGCATTCTGGCGGCAAGCGGGGGCTTACGCCGCGCCGATGGTGTTGGCCCTGTTGCTGACGGCGGGGGGTATTTATGCCATCGCCGTGGTCCTCCCCGAACGCGAACGCCGCAACCCTTTGCCCTATAATGCGGCTGAATGGGCGGAGATCAACCCCGGCTCTTTCTGCATGGGTTCCTACAAAGAAACCAATCCAGCACCAGCGGAGTGCGGCGCTGTGCAACCCGACCCGGAATCATCTGACGATGAAAGTCCCTTGCACAAAGTCACGATCAACAAGGCTTTTCTGCTTGCCAAGCACGAGGTGACGCTGGACGAGTACACCCGTTACACCAACGACAAGGACAAGCCCCCCATCGGCGATGCAGGTTTCGGGGCCGGACTGGGCAAAGCCGAACAGGGCCGGCTGCCGGTCGTCAACGTCAGTTGGCAGGATGCGGTGGACTATGCCGCCTGGCTCTCCGGCAAGCTGCACAAGAAATTTCGCCTACCCACCGAGGCCGAGTGGGAATATGCGGCACGGGCGGGTACCATCACCCGGCGTTATTGGGGCGACGATCCCGAGCATACACTCGCTTGTGACTTTGCCAATGTGTTGGACAAGAAAAATCTTGAGGTGCTGAAAATGCGGTATACGATCAATTGGGAATCCTTCGATTGTGAAGACCCTTATGCTTTTAGTGCGCCCGTCGGTCAGTTCAAGCCCAATGCATGGGGCTTGCAAGACATGCTCGGCAACGTCTGGGAATGGGTGGCCGATTGTTACCATCAGAACTACCGGGAAGCGCCGAACGATGGCACGGAGTGGAAAGATGCGAATGAGTGTCAATCAGTCCGGCGGGTGATTCGCGGGGGGTCTTGGGACAGCAGGCCGGACAACCTCCGCTCGGCCCACCGCAACTGGGACTACACAGACGACCGGAGCAGCGATATCGGTTTTCGTCTTGCCCAGGACTTATAACCCTTTGCTCTTTGTGCTTTTTCCCTTTGCGCTTTTGCTTTTTGCTCTTGCTTTACCGGTACCGGCGAAGCCGGCGCGTTTTTTTTTATCGTTCCCACGGTCTCCGTCACTGCCATTAAGTTAAGAAAAGCGCGTCGTTCCGGCAGGGATCGCCGGAACCTAGGCTCCATGGATGGCATAGATTGTCGGCATCCCTGCAATCTGGATTCCGGCGGTCCATGCCGGAATGACGGCTTAACTTAATGGCAGTGACGGTCTCCGTGGGAATGCCTCCTGTGACGCTCTGCGTTACAAACCGCTCGAGCGGTTCGGTCTGCATTCCCACGCCGGAGCGTGGGAACGATAAAGCTGTGCTTTTAACGTTGCGTCTTTGCGTGAGGCAAAAAATCATTGAACGCTAATGCGCCCCACATCCCCACCCCGAAGCGGGGTTTCGCTCTTGCCGATGAAAAGTGGCTGGTGGCCAATCACTACCCTTGCATCGGGCCTGCCTTTTCCATACACCTCAACTAGCCATTTTCTCAACTCAAGCGCTTGGCTGTAATTTTGAAATTTCAACGGCTGCTTGCGGTCATCTTGTCCGGCAACGAAGACCAAGCCATCGGCCCCCAGCGAAAGCCCAAAGGTGTTGGCCTTGCCTTCTTTTTCAGATACCAGAACCCGTTCCACCCAGTCGGTCGAGCCGGGTTTTAATTCAATATCGTCATCGCCTTCATCCATCGTGTCGCCGCCGTCAATGACATGACGGACGATGTAATCCATTTTGGCTTTTACTTTGATCGGGAGTTGTTGCAGCGCTGCCAGTTGCACTGACCGGCGAGGCGTGAGGCTGACTTTTCCCGGTGAGAGGGCTTGGGAATTTTTGAACAACGGGCTGGTTTCAAAGAAGCCAAATTCTATGCCTTTAAAGTCGGCGACCTCGATTTCTGTATCCACCGTGATGTTATCGGTCAAACGTGTGGCATCATTGCCGGTCAATGCAATGGTGGCCTCGTTTCCACTCAGCACAGCCGTTGCAGCCGCGAACCGGCGGCTAAGGTTTTTTTCTTTTTCCAGCGAACGGGTGTACTGTAATTGAGCATCCGCCTCCGCTTGCCCCGAAGGGTCAGTGGCTTTTAACGAAGCGGTGCCCGTGAGGGATCGCGTGGAGGTCACGGTTCCGAGGTCAATGGTTTCATGATTGGTGGTAAATTTGTCCCACGACAAGAACTTCGCACCCTCCAAACTTAAATGAATGATGGCTTGATCCAGCCGGTCTGCGGGTAGTAGGGGCAGGTCCACGACTTGGATGACGATCCGGCGTTTGAACCTTGATCGCACCGATGAATCGGGTGGCGCAGTGGTTTCTAATGGTTTTGCCAGCGAAGCTAAAAATTCTTCCGGTTTGGCATATTTAGCACCAAGTATCTTCACCGCTTCGGCCTGCCCTGCTGGCGATAACGAAGCGATGGTGGTCTCGCTCGTCGATTCCTGCGGGATTTCCATCGCAAACATATCGAACCGGACACTCTTGTAATCTGTTAGGGATTCCGCTTTGGGTTCTTTCACGCGATTATAGTGGTTTAGCGTGTCCCCGACGCAGCCCGACATGACTGCAAAAAACAGCAGTTCCAGCGCGATCAATAGTATTTTCATAGGTTACCCTTGAGGTTAAAGGCCAGCCCTTATGCCGAAAACGCCCGTAAACGGGCTTATTCCGGCCTTTGGTGCATAACATCATTTACAGCGTAATTGTCGATTGATTACTTTGTTTATCTTTGGCGGCAAGGGGTTGCCGCCCTACGACCCTTGTTACTCACTAGGTCGGCAACCCTTTGCCGACATGGATGTACATTAAGTAACTAATAGAAATAGAAAACGCTGTAAGTTGATGCACTTAAACCCGGTGCAGCAGATAAATGCTACCGTGCTTTTTGCCGTATTCCGGGTTCGGCGCAAAAATTAAATACGTTTCCCCTTTAAGCTCGCCCCAGTAAGCAGAGCGCGGGACTTGGTCTGGTCCTGTGTCGTAAGAATCCTCGGCTTCTGCTTCCGCAAGGGTGTCTTTGGCGGTGGTTATTGCCCAATAATCCGGGTATTGGTCCCGGTAATCGTCCAGAATGATGCAGAATTTATTGTCGTACATAGAGTCCTCCGTCGTTTGTGAAGCCGGTTGAACCTCAAGATGCTGGTAAAACGAGTGGTTTGCCTCTGAGATTCTAACTCAATTGAATTCGCTTTGTCTCGCAAGCCATCATCATCGTTCCCAAGGTCCTCGCCGTTATAGACAAGTCAGGGAAAGCTGGAAAAGCCGTCATTTCGGCAGGAAGCATCCATTCGGCGGATCACGTCCCTGTATCCGCCCTATGCGGGCTCGAAATCAGGAGATCCTCGAGAAATGGTTTTTAATTTAGATATTGGTTCACGTTGCTGACTTAATAAAGTGGTCGCTTTTTCTTTTGGCAATTTCATAGATACAGCGTTTTTAATATCGATTGATTACTTTGTTTATCTATGGCGGCAAAGGGTTGCCGCCCTACGGCCCTTATTCCGCAGTAGGTCGGCAACCCTTTGCCGACAAGGATGTACATTAAATAAGTAACTAATAGATATAGAAAACGCTGTAACATATAGTACGGTCTAAAATTCGAGTTGATTATTCTTTACTATTTACAAGAACAGCAAACGGGGCCGAAGCCCCGTTCACCTTTTGGTTCCCACGCCGGAGCGTGGAAACCATCGACTTCTAAAAAAATCCGTAGGATTTTTTGTGTTACATCATCCCATCCATGCCGCCCATTCCACCCATGCCGCCCATGCCGGCACCTGCGGAGTCCTGCTTCGGTTCTTCGGCGACCATCGCCTCGGTGGTGATCATCAGGCCAGCCACGGAAGCGGCGTTTTGCAACGCACTGCGGGTCACTTTCGCCGGGTCCAGGATGCCCATGGCAACCATGTCGCCATATTCGCCAGTGGCGACGTTGTAACCGAAGTTGCCGGTGCCTTCCGACACCTTGTTCAGAACCACGGAAGCCTCGTCCCCGCCGTTGGCGACGATCTGGCGCAGCGGTTCTTCCATGGCGCGGCGAGCGATGCTGATGCCGACATCTTGGTCATGGTTGATGCCCTTGAGGTCTTTGATTTTCTGCAAGGCGCGAATCAAGGCCACACCGCCGCCGGGGACAATGCCTTCCTCGACTGCCGCACGGGTGGCGTGCAGTGCATCTTCAACGCGGGCTTTCTTTTCTTTCATTTCCACTTCGGTGGCTGCGCCAACCTTGATTACGGCAACGCCGCCGGCCAGCTTGGCCAGACGTTCTTGCAGCTTCTCTTTGTCGTAGTCGGAAGTGGTGTCTTCCATCTGCTTGCGGATCTGCTCGACGCGGCCTTTGATCTTGGATTCTTCGCCAGCACCGTCAATAATGGTGGAATTTTCTTTGGTGACTTGTACTTTCTTCGCAGTACCCAAGTCGGCCAAAGTGGCTTTTTCCAAGCTCAGACCCACATCTTCGGCGATGACGGTTGCGCCCGTCAGCACGGCAATGTCTTCCAGCATGGCTTTACGACGGTCGCCGAAGCCCGGAGCCTTAACCGCAGCAACCTTGACGATACCGCGCATGGTGTTGACCACTAGGGTAGCCAGTGCCTCGCCTTCGACATCTTCAGCGATGATCAACAGCGAACGGCCCGACTTGGCGACAGCTTCCAGCACCGGCAACAGTTCGCGGATGTTGGAAACTTTCTTTTCGTAAAGTAGGATGAACGGGTTTTCCAGTTCAACGCCCATGCTCTGCTGGTTGTTGATGAAGTAAGGGGACAGATAGCCACGGTCAAACTGCATGCCTTCGACGATGTCCAGCGTGTTGTCCAAGCCGGAACCGTCCTCAACAGTGATGACGCCTTCCTTGCCAACTTTATCCATCGCTTCGGCAATGATCTTGCCAATGGATTCGTCGGCGTTGGCGGAGATTGCGCCAACTTGGGCAATCGCGTTGCTATCGGTGCATGGAACGGACATGTCACGGATGGCTTCGACCGCCGCAGTGACAGCCTTGTCCAAGCCGCGCTTCAGGTCCATCGGGTTCATGCCGGCGGCAACGGCTTTCAGCCCTTCATTGAGGATGGACTGGGCCAGCACGGTGGCGGTGGTGGTGCCGTCGCCAGCGATGTCGGAGGTGTGGGAAGCGACTTCCTTCAACATCTGCGCACCCATGTTTTCAAACTTGTCCTTCAGTTCGATTTCCTTGGCGACGGAAACGCCGTCTTTGGTGACGGTCGGTGCGCCAAAGCTTTTTTCCAACACCACATTGCGGCCTTTCGGGCCGAGGGTGACTTTAACTGCGGTTGCCAGGATATTCACACCGCGAACCATGCGGGCACGGGCGTCATCGCCGAATTTAACTTCTTTAGCTGCCATATGTATTACCTTGATAGTTCAAATCTTGTAAAAGGGAAAAGACCGATTAGCCTTCGATCACGCCCATGATGTCTTCTTCGCGCATGACAACGATTTCTTCGCCGTCAAGCTTGATTTCGTTGCCGGCATACTTGCCAAACAGCACAACGTCACCCACTTTAAGCTGCAAAGGACGGATTTGGCCGTTATCCAGCACTTTGCCGGTGCCGATGGCGAGGACTTCCCCGCGTGTCGGTTTTTCGGCTGCAGAATCGGGGATCACGATGCCGGATGCAGTGGTGCGCTCTTCCGCCAGGCGTTTTACGATCACACGGTCATGCAAAGGACGGATTTTCAAAGCCATAGTTAAAACTCCTCGTTGTTGGATAATTCTGAATGAGTGGGTTGGGTGCCATCAGTTGTTAGCACTCTCCCTTAACGAGTGCTAATAATACTCGCAGTAAAGAACTTGTCAAGGGTTTGATTGAATGTGAGTGCGATAAAAAGTGATGAATACGAACGGGCGGTGTTTGAAAGTGCGCTGGGAGCGCATGATTTGACAGTGGTCACCCGAAACGTTAAGCATTATGCGAATACGGGGGTCCACTTATTCAATCCGTTTTCAGTATCAACATAATTTCATCAAAGGATTTATCCTGCTTGATCCGAAACCCTCGCATTTCCAACACGCCTTTGGTGTTTAAAGAAATCACCAGATAGAGTGCATCCAAGTAAGCCGCATCGGCTAGGTCCGCTGTGGAGGGTTCGGCCGGGGCCGTGGGATGGGAATGGAAAATGGCAAACAGTTCCTCGCCGCGCTCGCGGATTTGGCGCATGGCCTCGATTTGACCTGATGGGTCGAGTTGGAAACGTAATTGCGGCGTGGCAGCGGTGTTTTCGACCGGATAACAGCTTACCGGCATGCCACCCTTGGCACCGATGAGTCCACAGACCTCCAATTCCGGTGAGGATTGGGCGTGGTGGAGAATTTGGTTGACCAGTTCACGGGGCAGTTGGATGGGTTTGGCAGGCATGATGTGGACTCCTTGATGTGCTGAAAGATTAGGCGTTGAGGCATTTTACCTGCAAATAAGCGCGGTGTGGGGATGCTATTGTAGGGGCGGGTTCCAAACCCGCCCTTAATTTGTGCTGTGGCATTTTGGGCGGGTTTTGAACCCGCCCCTACCGGGGGACTCGCCCTGCGCTGACTCGTAGATGACCCTGCAAGTCGGGGAAACTTTCTATTTCGGCAAAGCCTGCAGTGCGCAGCAATTCCGCTACCCTGTCGGCTTGGTCATAACCATGCTCAAAAAACAGCCGGCCACCTGGATTGAGGCGGCTCGGGGCTTCATTGACGATACGGCGGATGGCATTCAAGCCGTCGGGGCCGGAGGTGAGTGCCAGGCTTGGCTCGAAGCGGACATCGCCTTGTTGCAAGTGCCGGTCGTGTTCGGCGATATAGGGCGGGTTGCTGACAATCAAATCGAAATGTTCTGTAATGGGCAAAGCGGCGAACCAGTCGCTGAGGATGAAGCGGATATTGCTTGCCCCTAAACGGCTGGCGTTTTCTGCGGCAACAGACAATGCGGCGGGGCTTAGGTCCAAAGCGGTGATGGCTGCTTTTGGCAATTCCAAGGCCAAGGTGATGGCAATCGCCCCGCTGCCAGTGCCCAAGTCGGCTATTCGGATCGTTTTTTCGTTATAGATTTCTCCGTCGTTCCGGCAGGGATTGCCGGAACCCAGTCGCCATGGAGGGCAGTCTGCATTCACCTCCCTGTGTTCTGGATACCGGCATTCCCTGCTATGACGGCTTAGTTCATCAGCATTGGGTGTGAAGGGTGGATGTGTGGCTTTGCTTCCACAGCCATCTATCAGTCGCAACGCCAATTCGACAAGCAACTCAGTTTCCGGGCGGGGAATCAATACGTCGGGCGTGACGATGAACTCCCTAGACCAAAATTCGCGTATCCCGGTCAGGTGGGCGATTGGGTGACCGACTAGGCGCTGTTCCAATAACATCTGAAATTTCGAGTCTTCCTCGGCTGTCAATGGCTTTTCAGGCCAAGCGCGGAAATAAGTGCGGCTCTTGCCGGTTGCCATGGCGAGCAGGACTTCCGCGTCCAAGCGGGGGGAATCGGATAGTTCGCCAAGTTGTTTAGCGGTGGCTTGTAGGGTGGCGGCAATAGTGGTGGTCATGGGGAATCTTTAAGGTTGCCGCGATTCATTGGCTATTTTCTGCGACCCTAAACCGCCTAAGAGTGACGAATTGTAGGGCGGATACAGGGATGTGATCCGCCGAATGCTGGCGACCGACCCATGACATTCGGCGGAACCCGTCCAGGGTTCTGCCCTGCGGACCTTCGGCCTTGGGAGCCATTATAGCCCGTCACTCCTGCAATGACAGCCGAAATGACGTGGCTTTGAGCCAAACTGAGAATTGCTGCATGGCTTGGCTTGACGAAATGTAAAATAGGGCGTATTGTCCGCATAAATACCCAGCGAGATAATATTGATGTCCACCGCACTGTACATGGGTCCAGAACCCGAAGCCGCTTGGGAATACCTTGCCCAAGCCCGCAAACGCTATACCCAAACCCATATTGCCAAATGGCTTGGGGTGGACATCCGCACCATCCGCCGCTGGGAGGTGCGTCAAAGCCCGATCAAACCTTATCTTGTACCCGCGCTACAACAGTTGTTATTGCCTTTTGACTACGCGGACAGGCAACCGGGCCATTTTGATTTTATTGATTTATTCGCCGGTATCGGCGGCATGCGCTTGGCTTTTGAAAATGTTGGCGGACGTTGCGTATTTTCCAGCGAATGGGATGCCTATGCACAAAAGACTTACGCCGAGAATTTTCGCGACGGTCACGCTATAGCCGGCGACATCACCCAGATCGACGCAGCCAACATTCCCGCTCATGATTTGTTGTTGGCTGGTTTTCCTTGCCAGCCTTTCTCGATTGCCGGGGTCAGTAAAAAAAACGCCCTAGGGCTGGCGCATGGCTTCGCTTGCGAAACCCAAGGCACCTTGTTTTTTGACGTGGCACGGATTATCAAGGCCAAACAGCCGCGTGCCTTTTTGCTGGAAAACGTCAAAAATCTCCTTTCCCACGATAAGGGCCGTACCTTCGCAGTCATCCGCCGCACCCTAGAGCAAGAACTTGGCTATTACATTCATTGCCGGGTCATGGATGGTGCGCATTTCACCCCGCAGCACCGCGAGCGTATTTTGATCGTCGGTTTCCGCGAGCCTGTCGCCTTTGACTTTGACGCGCTGCCATTGCCGCCGAAAACTAAACGGCTTTGCGACATACTCCATCGCACCGACGGCACGGAAGCTTATTTGCCGTGGGACGAGGGGCGTTATTTCGACTATGCCAAAACCATCGTCAACCCGAAATATACCCTGACAGACCACCTCTGGGCTTATTTGCAGGCTTACGCCGAAAAACACCGTGCCAAAGGCAATGGCTTTGGCTTTGGTTTGGTCGGGCCAGACAATGTGGCCCGCACCCTGTCGGCGCGGTATTACAAGGACGGCTCGGAGATATTGATTAACCAAGGCATAGTGAAAAACCCAAGGCGGCTGACACCAAGGGAATGCGCGAGGCTGATGGGGTTTCCAGATAGTTATAAGATTCCGGTTTCGGATACGAGGGCTTATAAA
>QJPH01000551.1 GCA_003242955.1 Candidatus Methylumidiphilus alinenensis | reverse complement strand
TTATGATTATTATGTGATGGACAATGTCACCTACACCCCAACCCCAATCCCCGGTGCCATTTGGCTGGTTCTTTCCGGTCTGGCAAGCTTGGGTGCGTTCGCCAGGCGTCGTGCAGTTTAACCCTGTAGATTCTTAAGTTACTGTTTGACTTTTCTTACAACCCTTCCACTTTTGGGTGGAAGGGTTTTTTAATAATGTGCACCTACACTATTCGCATGTTCTTAAGCTACTGTGGGAGCGGTTTTTAACCGCGATACGGACGTGGGGCGGAACCATGGACGGGTTACGCCGAATGTTGTTGGTCGGTTATAGCAACCATTCGGTGGATCACATCCCCGTTTCCGCCCCACGAGGACTGCGCTCACCTATATTGTCCGGCAATCCAGGCCGGAATGACGGAATAGTTGCAACATCTTTGTATTCAGGTCACCCCTTGCCAAAAATCAACGCCTGATGGTCTGCGTCCACTTTCACCACATCGCCCGGTGCATAGAAACCGGACAGAATGTCACGGGCCAGTGGGTTCTCCAATTGCTGCTGTATCGCCCTTTTCAACGGCCTCGCACCGTAGACCGGATCAAAGCCCGACTCGCCCAGTTTATCCAAGGCAGCTTCGGTGATTTCCAGTTCCAAATCCCGCTCCAACAGACGCTTGCGCAGGTGCTGAATTTGGATGTTGGCAATGGCGCGAATCTGCGAACGCATCAGCGGATGGAACACCACCACTTCATCGACACGGTTGATGAATTCCGGGCGGAAATATTGACCGACGACTTCCATCACCTCAGACTTCATTTGAGCGTAGTTGGACTCCCCTGACAGTTCCTGGATGCGGTTCGAGGCAAGATTGGAGGTCATCACCACCACGGTATTGCGAAAGTCCACCGTGCGCCCGTGGCCGTCGGTCAAGCGCCCATCGTCCAACACTTGCAACAAGATGTTGAACACATCCGGGTGGGCCTTTTCCACCTCGTCCAACAAAATCACAGAATAGGGCTTGCGCCGCACCGTCTCGGTCAGATGACCTCCCTCCTCGTAGCCAACATACCCTGGGGGTGCGCCGACCAAGCGGGCAACGGAGTGTTTTTCCATGAACTCGGACATGTCGATGCGCACCATCGCCTCTTCCGTGTCAAATAAGAATTCGGCCAAGGCTTTGCATAGTTCGGTCTTGCCCACGCCAGTCGGCCCTAAGAACAGAAACGAGCCGTTGGGCCGGTTGGGGTCGGCAAGGCCAGAACGCGAACGGCGAATGGCATCGGACACGGCTTTGATGGCCTCGTCTTGCCCGACCACGCGCTTGTGGATGTTCGTCTCCATTTGCAACAGCTTCTCGCGTTCCCCTTCCAGCATCTTGGAGACCGGGATTCCAGTCCATTTGGACACCACTTCGGCGATTTCCTCTTCCGTCACCTTGTCGCGCAGCAATTGCATGGGCTTGCTTTCCGCACGTGCCGCTTGTTCAAGTTCCTTTTCCAGCCTGGGTATCTCGCCGTATTGCAATTCGCCCATTTTGTTATAATCGCGGTTTTCCGCCCGCGTCAGAATATCTAGTTGTTGTTTTGCAAGCTCCAGTTTTTCTTTGATGCTAGCCGCGCCTTGCAAGGAGGCTTTCTCCGCTTTCCAGATTTCCTCCAAATCGGCATATTCCTTCTGGGCATCGTCAATATTTTCCTGCAAGGCTTCCAAACGTTTGCGCGAGGCTTCGTCAGACTCCTTTTTCAAAGCTTCACGTTCGATCTTCAGTTGGATCAAACGGCGCTCAAGCCGGTCCATCTCCTCCGGTTTGGAGTCGATTTCCATGCGGATGCGGCTACCGGCCTCGTCAATCAAGTCTATCGCTTTGTCCGGCAGGTTGCGGTCGGTGATGTAACGATGCGACAACACGGCTGCTGCAACGATGGCCGGGTCGGTAATGGTCACGCCATGATGGACCTCGTACTTTTCCTTAAGCCCACGCAAGATGGCGATGGTGTCTTCCACATTGGGTTCGTCCACCACGACCTTCTGGAAACGGCGTTCCAAAGCCGCGTCTTTTTCCAGGTATTGCCGGTATTCGTCCAAGGTCGTCGCACCCACGCAATGCAATTCACCTCGTGCTAACGCGGGTTTGAGCATATTGCCCGCGTCCATCGCCCCTTCCGCTTTGCCGGCCCCGACCATGGTGTGCAACTCGTCAATAAATAAGATGATGTTGCCTTCCTGTTTGGCAATATCGTTCAACACCGCTTTCAAGCGTTCTTCAAATTCGCCCCGGTACTTGGACCCGGCAATCAGTGCGGCCATGTCCAGTGCCAGTAAGCGCTTGCCCTTGATGCCTTCCGGGACCTCGCCGTTGACGATGCGCTGTGCAAGCCCCTCGACAATCGCGGTTTTGCCCACGCCAGGTTCGCCGATCAACACCGGGTTGTTCTTGGTGCGGCGCTGCAACACTTGGATGGTACGGCGAATCTCGTCGTCGCGGCCAATCACTGGGTCGAGCTTGCCTTGCTCGGCCCGCTCGGTCAGGTCGATGGTGTATTTTTTCAGGGCTTGGCGCTGGTCTTCGGCATTCGGATCGTTCACCGCCTGTCCGCCCCGCAGATTGGCGATGGTTTTTTCCAACTTATCGCGGGTCAGGCCGGCTTTTTTCAACACGTCGCCCAAAATGCTCCGGTCTTCCAGTGCGGCCAGCACGAAAATTTCACTGGCGATGTATTGGTCGCCGCGCTTTTGCGACAGCTTGTCGGTCAGGTTCAGCAAGCGGGACAGTTCGTTGGAAATCTGCACATCCCCGCCGGTGCCTTCCACTTTGGGGAAGCGGTCCAAAGCCTCCCCCAAAGCATTGCGCAAGTTGGTGACATTGACCCCGGATTGCGACAACAGCGGCCTGACCGAGCCTCCCTCTTGGTCGATCAGGGCCACCATCACATGGATGGGTTCGATGAATTGATGGTCACGCCCCAAGGCCAGGCTTTGCGCCTCGCCTAAAGCGGCTTGGAATTTTGCGGTCAGTTTGTCGGTACGCATGGGTTTGCCTATGGATGAATGCTTTGCTTGGGTCGGTTGTGGGGGTGGGGAGGGGGGATTTCAAGCTGTAAGGCGATTTCCACGAAAGTTTACCCCCTTTACAAAAGGGGGAAACTAGTAGAATCATTTCTGGAATACACCTTAACTTACAGAAGAACTGGCAATATGTATAATACACACCATGAACAGCGCAGAAATAATCAAGCGGTTACAAGGCGACGGATGGGTGTTGCGGGGCATCAAAGGCTCATCCATATCTTCACGCATCCCGCTAAGCCCGGTCATATCAGCGTACCTCATCCGCGCAAGGATTTAGGTGTTGGACTGGTGAACAAACTACTGAAACAAGCAGACTTGAAATGAGATACCCGATAGCGGTTGAAAAAGGTGACGAAACCCATGCCTATGGGGTGATTGTGCCCGATTTGCCGGGCTGCTTCTCTGCGGGAAACACCTTGGATGAGGCAATAGTCAACGCCAAAGAAGCCATTGAGTTGTGGATGGAGATGGTCATAGAGGATGGGCATCCTATTCCAGAAGCCTCGCCCATTGCCACACATCAAGCCAATACCGAATTTTCAGGCTGGATTTGGGCTGTGGTGGAGGTGGATTTGTCCAAATTATCGGGAAAAGCCAAACGGGTGAACATTACGCTGCCAGAACGGGTATTGGTTAATATTGATAAGGCTGCGGCTCGATTGGGTGATAGCCGCTCTGGGTTATTGGCAAAAGCAGCCTTGGAGTATGTTGAGCGGCATACAACGATGTGATGCAATATTAAGGTATCATTTACAGAGTTTCAGTGTGTTTAATTTTTTTTTGAACTTATTGAGGAAGCAAGCATGGCCGGAATCGCTTATGACATCGACATCGCCGCTTGGGCGCAAGAGCAATCGCGGTTATTGCGGGCAGGTCGCTTTGATATTCTGGACATAGAGCACATTGCCGAGGAGATTGAAGACGTGAGTAAAAGCGAGCAACGCGAGTTGGCGAGCCGCATGGCTGTCCTTCTTGCTCATCTACTGAAATGGCAATTTCAACCGGAGCGGCGTGGCAATAGCTGGCGGCGGACGATCATCGCACAACGCAAGGAAATTGCCTATCACCTGGAAGAAGCACCCAGTCTCAAAGCTAAGCTAACCGATGCACGCTGGTTTGACATGGTTTGGTCCAAAGCCTTGGCACAAGCGGCATCTGAGACGGGTTTGGATGTGTTTCCCGAGGTTTGCCCTTGGGTCACTGACGAAATATTGGGGCAGGAGTTTTGGCCGGGGTGAATGTGATGCAGCGTTTTCAACATCAAATAGTTACTTGATAGCTAGTGGGTGGTGCTGGATATACGTTAAACATGGAAGGAATACTAAATATCATTTTTTAGTTTTATGTTAAAGATGAAAACGCTGTATATAAAATTTTACCATGCTTAATGAATAGCCTTTTCATAAATGTATGCTAACCAATAATTTATACGTATATCATAATGTATTTAGGGGCTGCCCTCAAGGCGGAAAGGCGCAATAGGCGTAAGCCGTAGCTTTGGCAACGTGTTTTTTTGGTACTCGACAAAAAATAGCCTATGTGCTATTTTCATTGCTAGGAGTCCCGATTTGCATTTATGTACAGCATTTTTATCTTAACAAAGGATAATAATAAAGGACGCTCGATCAAACCATCTTGTGTTTGAATCGCCTTGCAAAATGATATAACCTAACAAGTAACTATTTGATATTAAAAATGCTGTAACATTAGCGAAATATTAGATCCAAAAATCGGTATTTTTTCTAACGATACGCAAGAAAAAGATTCTCGTGGACGTGGTATTGAAAGGCAAGAATTCGGTGGCAGTTTAATTCAGAGTTCGAATCATATTGACCAAAATCTGACATCCGACAATGGGGGAATTTTCATTTATTCAACATCACCGGGGGGTTTAGCCTTAGATGGTGCAAGCGATCATTCCCCATTTGCTAAAAGTTTTATAAAATTATTAAACAAAGATACGAATATTTACTCTATGTTTATACAACTTGTAGAAGATGTCAAGAAAGAAACTTTTGGTAAGCAGATTCCATGGTTGTCATCCAATGCAGATATCGAATTTAATTTTAGATATCCGTCAAAACAAAAAGTGAAGTTTTTTAGAATTGCGGTTATTGACACATGTAGAGATGACCCATTTACATTTAAGTGATTTCCGACTTTTGGCAGTACTTGAATTACAGCGTTTTTATCTTAATAAAGAAAATTTTAATAATGATAGGCAATAGTACAAGTCCCTGATTTAATGAAAGTCTTCGAAATTGCATAAGATTTATCCAGTAACTATTTGATGTTGAAAACGCTGTATGCTAAAAACATATCATTCCTATCGTGACTATATCTTCATAATAACCTATCAAGCGGATAATCCTGCTCATACGGTCGATTTTCTTGATATACCAGAAATAATTACCAGTGGCGAAACACTGGCGGAAGCTTTTGCCAATGCTTGCGAAGCACTGGATGTTCATCTTGAAAGCTTGCAGAAACTCAGTTTAAAGTTGCCAGCATCCAAACACCAGATGATTGTTGAAGCTGCCTAGACAGAAATGAAACAAAGGCTCCCTGTTAATCCTGTCTAAAAACTTACTATGCCTAAATGGAAAGAGGAAACATGAATCCAGAATTATCATCACTGTTTAAATTGGGTCGTGCCGAAAGGTTGCAACTTGTAGAGGACCTTTGGGATAGTATCGCTATGGAAGACGGGAATCTACCCATGCCAGGATGGAAGGCTGATGAGTTGCGACAGCGTAAAGAGCGGTTTACCCAAAATCCGGATTCTGGCCGTAGTTGGGAGGAAATTAAACAGCGGATTGGCCATGAGCTTTGAATGGGACGAAGCCAAACGCCTGTCCAATCGAAGCAAGCACGGCGTTGATTTTCCCTATGCGGCAAGGATTTTTCTAGATACGGGCCGAATAGAAAAGCTGGATGTCAGGGAAGACTATGGGGAAGACAGGTATACTGTAATCGGGCAAATCGACGGCCTAATTTATCTTGTAGCCTATACTTGGCGCAGACAACATCGCCGCATCATTTCAGCGAGAAGGGCAAGCAATCATGAGCAAAGAATCTACTACGGTTTTCAACCTCGATCCTGACAATTTTCCTGAATTAAGCCAGCAGGAGCATAGCCACCTTGCCTCCATGTCTGACAAGGAAATTGACTTTTCCGACATTCCTGAAACCGATGAGGCGTTTTGGTCTGGCGACGACCTGATCCGGCCAAGCAAAAAACCGGTCTATCTCTGCTTGGATGAGGACATTGCCAACTGGTTTAAGGCACATGGCAGAGCCTATCAAAGTCAAATCAACGGGATTCTTCGGCGTTATATTGAGGCTCAAGGGGCATAGCCAAGTAGGGTGTGCATCGCGCACCTTGAACCAAGCTTAAATATGACAAGGAAGGGTTCTGTAGCTTCGTCCCCCCGGATTGCGCCGTAGGACGGCTCCATCCCGGGCTACATCGTGTATTGTATCTTTCGCCGTTCTCTAAACACGCAAATTGGCTGTTGCGTTTACAATAAGCCATCAATCCCCGCAACCAATATTTATCTTTAGGAGCCTCCCATGCCTTTGACCGCCGAATCCCCACACAACTTTGAAACCAAAACCATCTGCTGCTTCGTGTTGGATATTTCAGGCTCGATGAGTGGCGAGCCAATCCACGAGCTTAACCAAGGTCTGAAAGAATTTCATCAGGAAATTCATGATGATGAGACCACTTCACAACGTTTGGAAGTGGCCATCGTGACCTTCAATGATCGCATAAACACGGTTCAAGAGCCGGCTCTGGTCGATAGTTTCCCACCCCCTCAATTGATTGCCGGTGGCTATACCAAACTGGTGGACGGTGTGCGTGAGGCCATCCGCTTGGTTGATGGGCATAAACAGTGGTACAGGCAAACCGGGCAACAATATTTACGGCCTTGGATCGTGCTGATTACCGATGGCGCCCCCGATCCCGGCCAAGACGTTGACGGTTTGGCGCGGGAAATCAAAGAGGGAATGGATGATAAAAAATTCATTTTTTTAGCGGTGGGCGTACAACAAGCTGACATGAAGGTGCTTAAGAAAATATCGGGTTCTATGAATGGACAGCCAGTAGACCCGCTTCGTTTGAAAGGACTTAAATTTTCCGAGTTTTTCCAATGGATGAGCGCCAGCATGTCAGTGATTTCCAGTTCGGCAGAAGGCGAAAGGCTCGCTTTGCCCTCGCCGTCTTCGTGGATGGAAGGCTTTGAAGTTTAGTTCGTGAGGTCTTGGCTGATTGTCGCCCATTCCGCGATTGGGCGACAGCACATTAAGAAAAACCTGCCATGCCAGGATGTCCACCGTATTGAAGTCATTAATGCCGAAAGGGGGGTTGCGGTGGTGTGCGATGGCGCCGGCTCCGCCAAAGAATCCCGAATCGGTGCCAGAATTGTGGCTAAGCAATCCGCTGTTTTGTTTAAGAAACTAGTGGTGGATCGGGCCGGATGTTTTCCCCCGTCAAAGAAAGAATGGCAGAAAGCCAGCCATGATGCCCTGTCGAAAATTGCGGCATTCTTGAAGAAATTTGCCGTAAGGACAAATAGAAGTTTCAAGTCGCTTGCATGCACGGTGATTGTTGTGGTGTATGACCCGCATGGATTAATGATCAGCCATATAGGCGATGGTCGGGCCGCAGTATGCGACAGGCAAGGCGATTGGCAAGCGATTATGCAACCTTTCAGAGGGGAGGAGGCTAACCAAACATTGTTTATCACCTCTGCCGCATGGCGTAATAACCCCGCGTTCATGGGTTGTGAGGTCTTCTATGAGCCGCTAACCGCATTTACGCTGATGTCCGACGGATGCGAGAACCACGCCTTCCAGTTAAACCGGTATGACGAATCATCTGGCGTTTACATCCAGTTAAACGAGCCTTATGCAAAGTTTTTCAACCCCCTGACCGAACAGCTTCTTTCCTTGGATGGACAAGGTTTTTCACCGGAACAGATCAACCATGAATGGCAGGAGTTCATCGAACGGGGGACGGCTGGGCTGGCGCGTGAAGGGGACGATAAGACCATGATCCTTGGCATACTCAAAGCGAAAATGGAATCAGCGCTCATATGATGGTATTCACTGCGAGCCAACAAGAAATTGAGATTGAACCCATGCCTTTTGCGAAAGGGGGCGAAGGGGCGGTGCATAAAATACTGTCTCCCGGCACTTTGCAATCTTTCTGTGTCAAGCTGTACTACGACAAATACCGGACAGCGGAGCGGCGACAAAAAATCGAATACATGGTCGGCAATCCTCCTCCGGGGTTGAACAGCAGAGTCTATATGGTCTGCTGGCCTAGCGATGTGGTTTTTGACACGGATAACCCAACTGAAAAGAAATTCCTCGGGTTTTTAATGCCGGCTGCGTGGCAGGACAACACGCTACTCTATGGACTGTGCCTGCCAACCTCCCCGGCATCCAAGCCATGGTTGTCAACAAAATTTGACCGGAAAACTTCCTTAGGCCAAGAATCACGCCTGAAGCTGATCGTTAATATTGCCAGTGCCGTGCATAGCATTCACGCATCTAAACACTATGTATTTGTGGACATGAAGCCGCAAAATATTTTGCTGACCGCCGATGCCAAGATAGCCATCGTGGATTTGGACTCCATACAGATAGCTGACAAGAAGAAAGTGTTGTTTGGGGCGAAGGTCTTGACACCTGAATATATGCCCCCGGAGGCATCGGCAATCCAACTGGAAAAGGACTGCGTTCCCGAGCATTGGGACCAATTTTCCCTAGCGGTTGTCTTTTACCAGGTTTTATTTGGACTCCACCCTTACATGGCGAGCTTCAAGGGCGGTTATGCCGACATAGCAACTCCAAGAGAGGCGATCAAGCATGGCTTGTTTGTGCATGGGTCAAAGCGACACCACATCCACGCCCTGCCACCGCCCCATCAGGCTTTTGAGGGTCTGGATGCAAAGCTTAAGAGTTTGTTTAAACGGGCCTTTGACATCGGCTTCCGCCATCCAAAGCTACGCCCCTCTGCGGCAGAGTGGGGTGAAACCATCCATGGCTTGCTCGTGCCTATGGGTAAACGCCGTAATAGCGAATCTTTTTTGGCTCCTCACACCCAGGCACTCTTGGAACACAGAATCAGAAACATACAATCCATCCTTAAGCACGGGGTAGATTCGCTATGAATCATGAAGATATTTTTGTCGGTGTGTATGTTCTGTCCATCTCGGTTTATGCGCTATGGTATTTTGTGAAGTTGGAACGGCATCGGAGCGAAATTTTAAAACAGATAGGAAGCCGGTCAACCTCCGCATATAGAAACTATATGAAAACGGTGACCAGGCTGAATGGCATAGGCAGGGATGTCAGCTTTGCCAAGGCGGCAGATTATATTAATTTAAGCAGGGTTCTAAAGGACGAGGGCTTGAATATGCGCATGTATCTCTCCATACCCAGCTTGTTAGTCGGTTTGGGAGTACTCGGAACATTCATTGGATTTTCAATGACACTCTGGTCGATTGAAACGATCTTGGATAGCTCAAATCCGCTTGACGGTATGAAAAAGCTCTTTGCATCAGTGAAAGTGGCATTTTTTACTTCGGTCACGGGAATGTTCTGGTCATTGTCGTTTTCAAAATATGAGAAATGGGTTTTCAATGACTTGGAAACCAAACTACAAGACATTTGCACGAGCTTGGACAATCGGTATTATAAAGCTCATGATGAGTATATGAGAGAGGCTTTATTTGGGTTTTACAATGGGCTTGAAGACACGTTGATAACAAATATAAATTCCAGCTTTGATGCGATTAAGAATAATTATGAGGTAAAAATTGCAGAGTTGTTAAGCGGCCCTACAGATGCACTGAAACAGCAATCCGAGGTTTTTGGCCGTCAATTAACAGCTTGGGAAAGCTCGCTCAACAAACAATATCTCGCCTTACATGGGGCCACAACCCAACTGGAATCTTTGTTAGGCTTGACGCAAAGTAGGGTAGACGCAATTCAGCTACAGATTGAGGCAATCAACAGTCAGGTACAGGCTCACGTACAGCAGTGGACAGGGGCCTTTGATATACAAGCCAATGTATTAAAGCAGCAGGAAGGCTCCATAGAAAATCTCCGCTCAATGCTAGCCGTAATACCCGTAATGACAGTTGACCTTGGCAAAATTAACAGGGCATTTGATGATGCAGTCAGATCGTTCAAAATCACAGAAACTTCGCTGAGCCAAGGTTCCAAGGACATAAGTACGTCCATCAACTCATTGAGCCAGTTGACAGCCCCCTTGCAGCAACTCAGTGACAGCACACAGTCCATTCATTCATCCGTGCAATTGCTTGAAAATAGTATCGCTGCTGAAAACACCAGTTTGCAAAATATGGTGCAAGCCTTGGACTTGTCTGTCGAAATCCTCTTGAGGGGGTTTGATGATTCCATAGAAAAACGCCTAGAGCGCACCAATCTTATGTTACAAAATTACTTCTTTGAAATTGACAAAATTGCCGAAAAAATTGTCAGCACTTATGCTCAAATTGGCAAGCATTAGTAAGCATCATGCCGCCCGAGGACAATAATATCTATGCTTTGTCGATAGCCGATGCGATGGCAGCGATGATGTTAATCTTCTCGCTGGTTTTGTTAGTGCTTGCTTTGCGCCTAGGCAGCATTCAAGACAAAACGGCAGAAATCGAACGCTTACACCGTGTACTGGATGCCGCCTTGGAACATAACAAAAATGAGGCACAACAATATTTCTCTATGAAGCAAGCGATTTATCAAGCATTGATAAAGGAGTTTTCCGCCGACTTGAAAAAGTGGAACGCAAGAATAGATAAAAACTCTTTGGCTTTTATCATGGAAAACTCAAAAAATGGATTTGAAGCAGGAAAAGCAGAAATCCCTCCTGAATTTCGGGCCATGCTGGACCAATTCGTCCCGCGGTATATTAAAGTCATCCATCAGTATGGGCAACATGTCAATGAAATTCGCATAGAAGGCCATACCTCCAGCGAATGGGGGGTTAACTTGGCTGAATGTCAGGAGAGTGGTAGCGAAGCCTGCAAAAAGTCTGTGTATCTCAAAAATATGAGGTTGTCCCAAGACAGGGCAATGTCGGTCCTCAATTATATTCTGTTGATGGAAAATATTAGCGACATGCCTTGGCTCAGGTCAAAATTAACGGCGAACGGACTGTCTTCCAGCCATTTACTTTGTGGCAAACAAAAAGCCCCCTGTTCAGGCAATCACCCTGAACAGGAGAATCGCGAGGCATCAAGGAGGGTTGAGTTCAGCGTCAGGACGGATGCTGAAAGCAAGATCGAAGAAATGCTGAAGGCAAAAAACAAGCGGCCTTAGCAACAGCAATTCCCATTTAGGCGAAAACCATGGGGATAAGAATGCTCCGAATGCAGCCAGCGCCTAAGCGACTTGGAGCTTGTTGAAGGGGATGTCAAGCTTGTGGGCCTTGTAGATTCTGCTTTGCTCTTAACGTTGCGTCTTTGCGCCTTTGCGTGAGACCTTCTTTTGCCTTTCTCGCAATGCGGCACGTCATTCAATGGGCGAAGATTTTTTGTCTCACGCAACGGCGCAACGACGCAACGTAAAAGCGCAAGTGTCGGGTGATACGGCAATGTCCAAGTTGACAGTGACGGGCCTGATCGGTTTTTTTCGCTCGCCGTCGCTCCCTATGACGATAAGGGCGCAATAGCTCCTTGTGGATTGCACCTTGCCGCGTTGAGTAACATCAGTTAATCACATTCAATGCCCCCAATGTTTTTCAACCCAAGCCCCGGGGGCATGGGAAGCGGGGTTGTCGCTGATATCAATGCTAATTGGACCGATGGAAACCCCGTCGACTTTCACCTCGGTCACCCCCTTGCCCTGCTCGTAACGGCAGATAACGGCATGGGGTGACTCCAGCGATGAAGTCCAGATCAACACCACTGCGTTTGCGCCTTCGGCCTTGGTTTCTGTCGGCATATATAGTGGTTGAGTCAGTTTGGTTCTTATGGCCTTGGAGCAATTCTCCCGTGCATAGGTATGGATTTGATAATTGACCAATAGTTGACCGTACTCTCCCTTATCTTCTTCGGACACGCGCCCGAAAAATATCACCAGGAAGCCGACAAGCATAAAGCCAATAAAAGCGAAGACAGTTTTAGTATGGTCCATACAGCGTTTTCAATATCAAATATTTACTAGATAAATCTCATGTATTCACGAAGACTCTCATTTTTTTTACGTTGCGTCGTTGCGCCTTTGCGTGAGAAAAAGCTTCTTTCAGATTCACTCACACATTCCGCAGGCATCATTACGAGAAAAGCAAAAAGAAGGCCTCACGCAAAGGCGCAACGACGCAACGTTAAGAGCAAACAGTTAGATTCCCTGATTAGCAAGTTGTTTCAGCTAAACTCAAAACACCGTCGTTCCGGCAGGGATTGCCGGAATCCAGTCGCCATGGATGGCAATCAAGATTCACCTCCCTGTGTTCTGGATACCGGCAATCCCTGCCGGTATGACGCACAGGTCGGTTTAGCTGAAGAATCTTCCTAATCAGGTTACACTATTATGCCTTGGAATTTCTTGTCTCGCACGGGTTCTTTGATGCGTGAATATTGCCCCAGCCGTTCATAATTAGCCCAAAGGGTTAATTTACCGCGCCACTTTGTTGTAACATGTGATCGTCCATAAAATTATAAAATCAGGGGGGCGGATGCAAACGGTGCGTGAGTGGGTGAGCGATTGGGTCAGGCGAGTTTTGCCCAACGGTCAGGCCGTGTCTTTCGCTATTATGCTGATAGTGGGCTTCGTGACCGTGGTTAGTCTGGGGCGAATCTTGATGCCAGTCTTTGCCGCCGGTGTCATCGCTTACCTACTCGAAGGACTGGTCGGGCTTGCCGAGATGCGCAGGCTACCCCGGTTGATCTCCGTCGTTATTGTATTCAATCTATTCATGGCTTTTTTGTTTTTCGTCTTATTGGCACTCTTGCCCTTGCTCTACCAACAAAGCATGCAATTGGTCCAGCAGTTGCCCGCCTGGGTGAACAAGACCCAGCTTTTGGTCATGCAATTGCCGGAACAATACCCCCATTTTATCAATCAAGATCAGATTGACGAGATCGTTGCGGCGGTTCGGCAAGAGTTGCTAAGCTATGGCCAAGCCATGTTGACGTATTCTTACGCGTCACTACTAAGCCTCATTAGCTTTATCGTCTATGTTATCTTAGTACCCCTGTTGGTGTTTTTTTTCTCAAAGACAAATCCTTGATTATCGATTGGTTTGTGCAAGCATTCAAATGTTAGACGGGGTAGTGCTCGTACCGTTGCTTTTTTCCGAAGTAGTGAATCTACACCCAGTCGCCATCATGGTTGCCATCCTGTTTTTTGGTGGAATTTGGGGCTTTTGGGGAGTGTTTTTCGCCATACCTCTTGCTACCCTAGTGAAGGCGGTGTTATGTGCATGGCCAAGGCTGGGTGATGATCAGCAAAATCTGTTCAATTTAAATCCTAATCAGTAATATCCAATGAATAATCAAATGAATTACCCCACTGGAGCGACAATCCTCAAGGAAGGCACGACGGGAGAATGTGCCTATATCATCGACAAAGGACTCGTGGAGATTTCGGTGTTTCGCGATGGAAAAAAAGTTGTGTTGGCGATCCTTTCAGATGGTGAAATATTTGGCGAGATGGCCTTGATTAGCGGCGATGTCCGATCAGCTAATGCAACGGCTTTGGTTCCGACAAGTGTCAGCATCATCTGCAGACCCTATGTTGAAGAAAAACTTTCCCAGAGCGATCCAATCATTGCGATGATGATGAAATTACTGCTGGCGCGATTTCATGAGGCGCGCAGCAAGCTTTTATCGCTGTTATGCTTGAGTGGTGTTGACGAGGCGACTCGTTGGAATATTGTTGGCGATAAAGAAGAGCATCGAGTGTTTTTGGAACGTTTCAAGTTCATCAATGACCTCCAATCCGCGTTAAGCAGGCAGCAGTTTGTGTTACATTACCAGCCGATTTTAGTATTGACCGAGGGTCGATTGGTTGGTTTCGAAGCGTTGATTCGCTGGAATCATCCGACCATGGGTGAAGTTTCACCAAACAAGTTTATAGACATTGCCGAAGATACAAGGGAAATTATTCCTATTGGCTATTGGGTATTTGAAACAGCTTGTAGCGACCTTAAAAAAATGCGCGATACCATGGGTGTGCGGCAAGATTCAGCCGAGCCATGGATGAGTATTAATGTCTCACCTATTCAGATCAATGATCCTAATTTGATCGAGCATTTTGGTGAAATTCTTGTACGGGTCGGTATTGAACCGAGTGCGATAAAGATTGAGCTAACTGAAAGTGTATTGGTCGAATGCCCTAAACAAACTTTACTCTTTATCCACGAGGTGAGGCGGTTGGGCATTAAAGTGGCTGTGGATGATTTCGGAACCGGTTATTCAAGCCTCAGATATTTGCATTTATTTCCCATCGACATCCTGAAAATAGACCATGCTTTCGTCGCCAATATATTTAATGA
>QJPH01000189.1 GCA_003242955.1 Candidatus Methylumidiphilus alinenensis | reverse complement strand
TGCCCACCCGCCTAACCCGCCGTTCCAGCCGACCCGCGTCAACGTTTGGCGTGTTCAGTCTGGCTTCTCCTGCGCGGGCGGCTGAACGGGGTCGTTAGGCCGTACATGCGCGATAATCTGTTCTCTGTAGCTTGCAATTTGTATAACCGCATTAGAATACTATCTTTAATTTGATGGTTCATAAATGAAAATTACTCGATTTTTGAAGGCACTAGCTTCAACAACTCTAATGCCATATGCTTTTGGTCTGATTCCAGCATGTACAGTACGTATTTTAGTGGCTTTTTTCAAAGAGGGTGGTTATTCTTATTTTCCAGATGCCCTAGGAGTGCTACATGGTTTTCTTCTCGCATTTGGTTGGAACATCCTTTTACTAATTATTTTATTACCAATGCTGTTTGTTATTGGAGGCGATTACAGGGAAGGTGGCCCTGACTTTATTAATTTATTATTTTATTTCGTGTTTTTTATCGTGGGTCTTTTGACTGGATTTAAAGCTTAGGGCCGTAATGATAATCGGGGTCAGATACGAATTAAATGTTACAGTACACTCAATCTACTTTTTACCAAGTTGCAGGGCCGAAGAATGCAATAGCGGCTCGCCGAGTATTGCGCCGGATGGAAAAAAAGAGCAAAATCCATGAATTATCGGCATTGTCTCCCTGCCCACCCGCCTAACCCGCCGTTCCAGCCGACCCGCGTGGACGTTTGGCGTGTTCATTCTGGCTTCTCCTGCGCGGGCGGCTGAACGGGGTCGTTAGGCTTCACGTTGATGTCTAATGCAGCGTTAGCTTTTTCAGGTAAGGAATAACATGAATAAACAAGAAGTATTGGCTGGACTGGAGTTGTTCCGTGAGCGATTACTTGGAGAAGTGGTAGGAGCGTATGAACAGCGAGGAGGTTCTTTTGGAAGAGACAGATTCAATACATGGAGAAGGAAGTTTACGCAATTTCTAAACGAGAACTTACCAGGCGAAGTGTCGACGCTCAATAGCAAACTTTCTCATATAGCCTTTATTGTACACCGAGGAGAATCAGACGCACAAAGATTCTGGCGGGAAGATGGTGAGACCATGCTTGCTTATATCGACTCTCTAAAACTGGATGTCGAAAGCGATGAATATGATTTCCCAGAAGATGAAGTGGAGCAGGCATCTATAGCTCCACCAGTTAGTGGGGAAAAAGATTTAACCAAAGTATTTATAGTTCATGGGCATGATGGTGAAGCGAAAGAGCGCACAGCCCGATTCGTTGAAAAGCTTGGCTTCAAAGCAATCATCTTGCATGAGCAGGCGAGTCGCGGCAGAACGATCATAGAAAAAATTGAAAAATACTCAAATGTAGGTTTTGCTATTGTTCTATATACACCAGATGATCTAGGTAATGTCAAGCCTGACGCTGAAAAAGGCGAGCTTAAGGCCAGAGCAAGACAAAATGTAATTTTTGAGCATGGCTATCTTATCGGAAAGCTAAGTAGAGCAAATGTAGTTCCTTTGGTGGCGGGAAGTATAGAATTGCCCAACGATATCAGTGGCATGGTATATATCAGCGATAAAGATTGGCAACTCGATATTGCAAAAGAAATGAAAGATGCTGGGTATGAAATCGATTTTAATAAGCTCTTGTGAACAAGCCGGGTAGCCAGGGCGCAATAGCGGTACGCCGCGTATTGCGCCGAATGGTAATAAGATCAAAAGCAAAAGCCAAGATCAAAAGCAAGGTCAAGAGCCAAGAGCCTAACCCGGCATTCGAGGGGACGCGGGGTTATGCTTTAGCCTGTTTTCTGTGAGTCTGACCGCCCGCGCCCCTCAATTCGGGCGTTGGGCACCGAAATCGTTGTTGGTGTTTCGGTCTCATCGAAATTAAATAATAACTAACGTTAATGTTAGGTCCAATCTGTACAAATTATTAAGCAATATTGCCTTGAAAATTGGTACCTGCCGCAGACTATTCCAGAATATTCACGATGTTACATATCTATTTTTTACTATAGGGGAACTTGAGATGAACAATACTAAATCTGGGAAGATTTTTAACTGGCTGCTTGTTTTATTAACGCTTGCATGTGGTACGGCAATCGCTGCGCCGACCATACCCACAAATCCAACTCCAGGTAGTACCATTAGTCCTGGCCCTACGACAAGCAGTTCAACGGTGACCTTGATCTGGAGTGCGTCTGTTGGTGCTACCTCGTATGGGGTCAGCGTAAGGGATATTGCTGCTAACGCTTTAGTGGTGAGCACAACCACCACAACTACGTCTTACACGGCCAGCTTGTCTGTCGGAAAGCAGTACAGATGGAACGTCAACGCCTGCAACAGCGCAGGATGTTCTAGCTATACCACCGTATTGTATTTCCAGACACCGACAACCCAGGCACAAGTAACGATAACGTCTATCAGTGGATGGAATGCTGGTGATAGTGTGGTGAACGGTTTATGGACAGGACAGCCCACTGTAACAAATAAACCTACCACCTATACAAATAAATATCTGAACTATCTTGCATTGGAAAGCCAGAATAGCAATGCAACATTCACAATAAAAGGATCAAACTTTGGCACAAAGAGTGGGACTGTGAGTTTATTGAGTAATGTTGGCACTCCTATAATTGGAGTAACCGTTACAATAACAAGTTGGAGTAATACATCGATAACATTTTCAGCAAAAAGCTTATACACATTTACTAATTCTGCTGGAGGGGCAGTTGCTGTTTCAACACAGCCAAATGCCACAACATTCAGTGGTACAGGAGCTGCAAAGCTTTCTGTTCTTGGTTTTGTTGGTACGATTTCAACACGTGGATACGGACAATGCGTATGGTACGTAGCAGACCAACGTTTGGCTGCATCAATATTAATTCCACCGTCAGCCTATTCCACGACAGCGACTATTGGAGCGACTTATGTTCCTCAGATCCACGATGCGTTAGTCTATGGAACTAAGCATGTTGCCATCATTACAAGCGAACCAATAAAAACAGTTAACGGGACAACAACAACTTGGACATTTACTGTAGGTGAAATGAACTACAATTGGGGGGAGGCAGTGGGCTCTTCCTCTAAAACTTTTTCAGTAAAATCTTCAGTAAAATCTGGTGTTGTGACAACAGTTGTGACAACAAATATAGGTTCTCTTGCTGGTAGCAGTTATGCGGCAACGGGCTATTGGAGATAACATAATAATATTCTTCATTATTGGTCTACGCGTCGATTATAAGGTGCATTGAAAATATTGGGACTATACCTGAATAATTTTCTACGCATCCTATAATCAACGCATAGGTTAACAAAAAGATATTTTTAGATTGTTTCCACTGTGGGGGAGAGTAAATTTACTTTGAGGACTGCGCTCTATGAACACCAATCGTCTTATTGTGATAGGAACGCATATTAGCGCATTTTTCCTTGGCGCATTTATTATGTATAGTTTTCAGCGCACATCATTATCAGACAAAGAACGAATAGATGATAATATTTATGATAACAAAGTGAGTTGTAACATGGAGGATCGATCAAAAGGAAACGCGGCAATATCTGCAAATGAAAATATTTCCGTACCTGATATTGTTGTACCTACAAGTCATGTACAGATAACATCATATTCACTGACACCAGAAGAACAACAAATTGAGACAAAAGTCAAACCGCCATTTGTAGCTGTCAATTTTTTTTCTAAGACTCAACAGATGCTCTTAGATTGGGCAAAGTCTGATCCATATGGTTCATTGACGTGGCTTTTCTCTGGCACCCAAGATGCATTGCGTTTCAAGATGGCTTATCCATTTGAACGCATTGCAACAGTTCGGCAAATTGTATCAACTGTATCTACAGAACAGTTGCCTGCAGTTCTCGACATTTTACGCAATAATCACGACGATGGATTACTTATCTCTGCTCTTTGCACAGCAGTATCTGGGGACCAACCAAAGTTAAATCGTTTATCTGTTCTCGATAATTTAGACATGTACGCAACAAATGATGCGATGAGTGAACAATTAAGAAATGCGCTTCTGGCAGAATGGGCTGCCTCAGATGTTCAATCCGCGCAGGCATGGGCACTTCAACAAGAAGATTCTAACCTTCGAGATACTTCAATAGTCACAGTCGCTAGCCAGTTGGTGAATTTAGATCCAATTGCAGCCATTCAGTTGGCCAAGAATTCTTTATCGGACTCGCTTCGTTCTGGAGAATTTGAATATCTTGTATCTGTATGGATAGATCAAGATCCTCAATCAGTATCCGTTTGGTTGGGGGAGCAGCCATCATCACCGGATATTGACAACGCACTACGTTTACTTACATTAAAAACAATGGCTCTCGATCCAGCGCGGTAGGGCGCAATAGCGTACTCGCGTATTGCGCCGGATGTTCAGGAGCGAAAAGCAAGAGCAAAAACCAAGAGCCGTCTCCTTGTTCTAGCCAACCGCCCAACCCTGCGTTCCAGCGGAGCCGCGTGAAGCCTTGGCCTACTCATCGGCTTTGTCCTGCGCGGCCCGCTGAACTCTAGCGTTAGACTCTTCGATAAATGGATGAATTGATATTGCTTGATCAACATATAAATTTATACGACATTTTGGTATTTTTATGAAGCATGAAGAATACTTTTCACTTGCTCTTAGTGAACCGGCTAACTTGGTTATTTCATGGGAAGGCGAGGGTAGAGACATGGTTATCATGTTAAATGAAGAAATAATCGCCAAATTTCCAAATCATATAGACTTAATGAATGGTCAAGAAGTTATCCTTTCAGATGGTAACACTTTAAGTATTAAATTAAAAGCTAATATTTTCAATCCTTCAAATATAATTCTTTCTGTATTTCTTAATTCGCAAAAATTAAGTCCAAATAAAAGCCTAGATCCATCAGGCAAGTTGATTGACCTTAAGCCAAAAGACGTTCCGATAACAAGCCAACCTGAGCATTACTTAAAAAAATTATATTTACTAAAAAAAGGCAATGAAATAACTGGCCCATTCTTATCTTCTGATATTTATTATCAGTACAAAGCACATAAAATTAATGATGATACTCTATATTGTCAACAAGGTAATACTGATGATGTATCTTGGAAACCCTTGCGCGAATTTTTTAAAAACTTAAAATTTCAAGCTAAAGCACAAGCTAAAGCTGACAAAATTGAAGCAATAAAAAATTATAAACCAAAAAATACAACTGACTTGAATTCCACCAGAAAGCTTGGATTTTTTGGTATGTATTTTTCAAAAGGGGCATTTTATACAGGGCTTTTTGCCATTTTTACTGGAGTTTATAGTCATCATCCAGATCGAATTGTAGGAGGAATACTATTGGTTCTTATAGCACTAACTTTAAGTATATGGGGATAAGAACCGTAGGGAGCAATAACGACCCCATCCGCGCATTGCACCGAACATAAAAAAGGTGCGAACAGGTGGCACAACACACAAACCGAACGATGCCGAACCCTTGCCGTACACCCTCGGACAGGCCGCAAAAGCGACCGGGAAACAAAAATCAACCATCCTCGATGCCATAAGAGGCGGGCGGTTGAGCGCAACAAGGGATAACAAGAACCAATGGCAGATAAGGCCGTAAGGCGCAATGGCGGCTCTGCCACCTAGTGCGCCGAATGAAAACCAAGGGCAAAGAGCAATAATAGCCAGAACACCCCGGCATTGTCTCTCTGCCCACCCGCCTAACCCGCCGTTCCAGCCGACCCGCGCCGACGTTTGGCGTGTTCAGCCCGGCTCCTTCCGCGCGGGCGGCTGAATGGGGTCGTTAGGCGAATGGAAAGTACAGCGATGATTCATCTATGAATGCAACAGAATTTGTCAAATATGCGGCTCTTTTTGCGGCTGGGGCTTACACTCAGCATAAGTATACTCAACATCAAGTATTTAGTGATCCAAGCTTTTTGGCTTTACTTGAATCTGCTCTTCAAGATTCAACTCAAGAAGATATTGATAAGCTTGTAGACTTAGAACCAGAAAAACTGAAAGATTGGGTGATGGCACCGAAGCCATTTCGTGCTAGAT
Organism: Candidatus Methylumidiphilus alinenensis; assembly: GCA_003242955.1. GTDB lineage: Bacteria > Pseudomonadota > Gammaproteobacteria > Methylococcales > Methylococcaceae > Methylumidiphilus > Methylumidiphilus alinenensis. The sequence goes on along the minus strand of QJPH01000189.1, from coordinate 8,621 downwards.
TACTTACAAAGTTTTACCAAGAACAGCAAGTTCTTCGTCGCCAAATGGAAGATATGAAGAAACGGGCAGATGAGGTGAGAGAAATCAAGAAGCTTCCATGGTATTCAAGAAGGCGCATTGAGAGAGACTGGCCCACAGACGGGCCAATATGGATTGCGTGCTTTCTTATGATTATCGCACTTTTGATTGCTTTGTTTAATCCTCCAGAGATTGTTGTAAAACACCCAAAAGAAAACCAAGGCCATAGAACGCAATAACGCGGTAAGGCTTAATAGTAGTACTCCGCGTATTGCGCCGAATGGATAAAAAGAGCAAATTCCGTGAATCCCCGGCATTGTCTCCCCGCCCACCAGCCTAACCCGCCGTTCCAGCCGACCCGCGTGGACGTTTGGCGTGTTCATTCCGGCTCCTTCCGCGCGGGCGGCTGAACGGGGTCGTTAGGTTTCACTCTCTAGGAGAATTTCACGATGCCAGCATTTAAAACCCTATGGAGTAATCACCCCAACATCAAAGGTGATACCCCTGTGCTTGACAAGAAGGTTTACGAGAACCAGTGCGCAATCAACATGGGGGCGGCATGGCTCCGGTCGGGCATGACCATCTCAGGTTATACGGGTGCCCTGTCGTGGGAGAAGGACAAACCAAAGTACCCAATTCGGGCACAGGAGCTTGCCAACTGGTTCGCCTCTCCATACTCGCATCTTCCGTTTAAGGTTCAGAAGTTCGGAGGGAAAGAAGTTTTTGAAAAGATCAGCGGTAAAACCGGCATCATCTTCTTCCATGATTACTGGGGGCCAGGCAACCAAGGCGATCACATTGACCTCTGGAATGGTTCTAGGCTTACCCATTGGATTTCTTGGCTTCAAATTCACGCAAGAATAGGCTCGATTGGAATCAATTCCGACCTTCGGAAAGCCGAGTCCATTTGGTATTGGGCGGTGCCATGAGCAAGTACCTTAGCGTCATCCTTGGCGCATGCCTTTTCGCATTCATAGGATTCCTTTGCGCCTCCGGTCTTTCACACGTATACGAAAAGCAATTTGCAAAGAGTCAGGATGACATGGATTCGTTCGCTGTGTTTCTGGTTCTCGTCGTCATACCTGCCTTTGCGGTTGGTGGAGGAGCGGTAGGTTTTTTCGGTCACAGAAACCTTACGCTTCGTTCAAGGGGGGCGCGCAACGCGGTAAGGCGGTAAGGCGCAATAGCGGTACTCCGTGTATTGCGCCGAATGCAAAAAAAGAGCAAAATTCATGAAAATCCGGCACAGTCTCACTGCCCACCAGCCTAACCCGCCGTTCCAGCCGACCCGCGCCCATCGCTTGCCGTTGGGTGTTCTGGTTCCGCCGTGGGCGCGGGCGGCTGAACGGGGTCGTTAGGCACTCGCGGCATTGCCTTCCTCTCATGCCGCATTTACAGGAGAAGTAGCATGAATAAATTTTTGTTTATTACCGCGTTAGCGATAGCCTCATTGATTCCAATGCAGGCATATGCAACAAATTACTATTTCGATTTAATTATAAGTACTAGTGGTGGTGACAGATTACATCCCATGCATGACACAAAAGGCCCATTCTATAGTTTAATCGACTGCCTAGAGGCCCAAGCCACCGAACTTGGGAAATGGATCAACCGCTTAAACAAAGATGATTACTCTGTTTCAGGTTGCTGGAACAGCCCTTACATGCAGAGGTAAGGCCGTAAGGCGCAATAGCGGCTTGCCGCGTATTGCGCCGGATGTTTAAAAAGCGAAAGGCAAGGGCGGAACCATGGACGGGTTTCGCCGAATGTTATGGGTCGGTCGCCAGCATTCGGCGGATCACCTCCCTGTATCCGTCCGATTTTTAAATCAGTGCCCTTTGTTATGCCCTTAGGTGTGAACCACAGGTACAGCGGCCTTTTTCATAAAATTCGGATTTTCAATCTTTTTGTCGGGAGTTAAACCAAAGTGGGCGCATCCCAAAGTCATCTCATAAGGGATGATGGCGCCAACTCCCCTGCTTTTGTTATAGACTCTCCACCATGCATTATCATCATCCAAATTGATATCACGCGATGTAGCATCACGGTAGTTAGCTTCAAGCTCATGTATTATTTGCAAACTCGTATGACAATATAGCCTTGGATCAAAAAACCAAGGGCCTATGGAGTCGGTCGACGTGAGCACCCCTATGGCGGCGTGAATATCCAAGTCCCGCATGACTAGAAGGGAACGGAGCGACCTTGGAGCGGGACCGTCCGCAATCGCGTAATAGATTTCCCCTGTGCAGCTAATCCCAACCGACCGAAAAAAACTTACATCCAGCAGGTAAAGTAAATAAAAAAGCTTAACCGGGTCGTTGCGTGATATTTTCGCAAAACGGTGCGCGGAATTCACCAAACGGTCGCGGTCTAGATTTTTTTGGGTTCTATGTTGCATGACAGGTTGTTCCGAATGTCGTTCGCCATTTAAAAGGGCTTTGCCCACCTTTGCGCGTTAAGGCCTCAGACTTTAGACCTTAGGGGACACCCTATAAGGTTAGCAATAACCACGCCTAACGACATAGGCGCACACTGACAAGTGCTTATCCGGCAAGTGTGCGCGATCAAAAGTGCTGCGGGAGTGCAAGGCTTGCCTTGCAAGGGCAGGTTTAGGCAAGGCGAACATTGCGCTCAATGCTGATGACACAGCCGTCATACCGGCAGGGATCGCCGGTATCCAGATTGCAGGGATGCCTCGGAGCCTCGCCGTCCATGGAGCCTGGGTTTAGGCTGCCCATGCCGGAGCGACGGAGAATCGCTTAATTCAACAACATTCCTTTCCCACGGGGAAGGGCTAGGATTATTGAAAATCTTGAGTTATCTTGGTGCATAAGCTAACTATTGGTGCAGTTAGTGTCGTCACCAAATTACCCATTTTCATACTGTGACTTAATTGTATGACTGTCAAAGGCCATCGTCCTTTTTTATGGTAACTTACAGGCATTAGACAATTAACCGATAAGGACTTGCACAGCCATGTTAAGATCATTAAGAGTCTTATTTAATTCCTTTAAAGCGAGTATATAAAATGCAACTTACCCCTCAGGGTTCGCAAATCATCGAAGAAATAGCCAGGCGCTACTATCTCAGCTTTGATGCCGTCATGACAATGCTCCATGCTGTAAACAACGGCGGGGGAACCATGGCACAATTCAGCCACCCTGAACTTGGCGGGTCGGGGCAGTGGATGCAAGGCGGCATGACCATGGTAGGCGACATGTTCAATAACACCTTAAAGGCCAAGGTTGACAACCTTTGCTGCGAACTGGCCGGGCTTCTCGCCAACCAGCCGCTATTCGAGCCGCCGGTTCAAAGCCAGACGCAAAATCAAGGGGGGAATAGCGGGGTTAGCCTGTTTGTGGATGGCGGTGGCAACTCGTGGTGGCCTTCCGATCTTGGGTCGCCTTCTTCCTCTGGATCGCAAAATAACATTCGCTACGCCATTTTTCCAAACCAGCGACGCTTGGCGATTGATAACAATGGGCAAGTCTCGGTTTATGACACCTTGGACCATCAAATCGGCGGTGTAGGCCAGCAACAAGGTTATGACGCATCAGTGACGTTCACCAGCCAATATGGCGTGGTTTCAGTCGCTAACTTGCCGCTGTTGCGGCCTGCGGGTTTTTCGCCACCTGACAACGTCCAGCCGTCTTACTTGAGCGATGCCACGCAGCAATCATCGAATGCCGATGAAGGCGACATCTTCGCCAAGATTGAACGGCTTGCCGAACTTCGACAAAGAGGTATTTTGTCCGATGCCGAGTTTGCGAGCAAAAAAGCCGAACTGCTGGGCCGATTGTGAGACCCTCCATGCATATACGGTTCGGTTACGATATCAGCCTTCGCTTTTCGGCACCCACCGAAATGATTATGATGCTGCACACGCATCCCGGCTTGTCTGCCGCCATGCGGACTTACGAACATTTGGTTTCCGAGCCGACAATCTCGCTGGAGCCTTTTATTGATTTATACGGGAACCATTGCACTAGGGCTGTTTGCGGGGCAGGGGTTTTGCGCCTCAGAAACGATGCCATCATTGAAGATTGTGGCCTGCCGGACATGCAGTCACCCCAAGCACGGCAATTCAGCCTGCACGAACTCCCCACCGATACCCTGCATTTTTTGCTAGGCAGCCGCTATTGCGAACTTGAACTGCTGTCAGACATTGCCTGGAATTTGTTCGGCCAGGGTCCGACCGGGTGGGGCCGTGTGCAGGCTATCTGCGATTGGGTGCATAGCCATGTCGCTTTTGGCTATCAGTTTGCCCGCGTTGACCGGACCGCCTACCAAACCTATCTCGAACGCCGCGGGGTGTGCCGCGATTATACTCACCTAGCCATTGCCTTCTGCCGTTGCATGGGAATACCCGCCCGCTACGCCACCGGTTATCTTGGGGACATTCAAGTGCCGCCCGATCCCAACCCGATGGATTTCAGTGCTTGGTTTGAGGTTTTCCTTGGTGGCCAGTGGCATACCTTTGATGCGCGAAACAACAAGCCGCGTGTAGGCAGGATTTTAATGGCGAGAGGCCGTGACGCTGCGGACGTGGCCTTGACGACTACCTTCGGCAAGCATGTGCTGGAGAACTTTACTATCTGGACGTATGAAATTTCCGAAGAACAGGCTAGACGAGGGCTGTGATTCTAATTTTAATTGATGTTACGCAACGCGGTAAGGTGCAATCCGCTTGGAATTCTTGCGGCCTTGTCGTTAAAGGGAGCGACGGCGAGCGGAAAAAACTAGTTAGGTCCGTCACTGTCACCTGCCCATTGCCATATCAACCATCACTTGCGCTTTTACGTTGCGTCGTTGCGCCGTTGCGTGAGACCTTCTTTTGCCCTTCTCGCAATCCGGTATGTCATTCAATGGGCGAAGATTTTTTTTCTCACGCAACGGCGCAACGACGCAACGTAAAGAAATGGTGACAGAATGAAATTAGGCGATGCCATTATCCGGCTGGAGCAAGTTCCCGAAGACCTGCTTGAAATCTCAGCAACTGATTTGCATAAGGTTTTCCCCCAGCCTACCTTAATACACCTTGCCGGAAAACAACCGGAACCCTTGTTTGTCTCCGTTCTGTTGCATGGCAATGAAACTACCGGTTTGGCTGCAATCCAAGTATTGTTAAAACGCTATGCCGTTAAGCCGTGGCCGCGGGCAATTTCGTTGTTTTTTGGCAATGTCTTGGCGGCTCGTGAGGGGCTGCGCCGCTTGGAGGGCCAACCTGATTTCAACCGAATCTGGCCGGGGGCGGAATTGGATGGTTGCCCGGAGACCATTTGGGCGGAGGAAGTTTATGACGAGATGGCCGGTCGCGGCGTGTTTGCCAGCCTTGATGTGCATAACAACACCGGTCGCAATCCCCATTACGCTTGCGTGGAGCGGCTCGACGGCCAGTCGCTTAATTTGGCCGCACTATTTGACCATCTGGTGATTTACAGCCCCTACCCGAAAGGCACCCAGACGGGTGCTTTTAAGCAGGTTTGCCCGTCGGTCACGCTGGAATGCGGTCAAGCGGGCGATTCTTTTGGCGTGGAACATGCCGTTGAGTTTATCGAGAACTGCCTGACCCTGACCGATATTTCGTGTCAGCCACCCCCGGCAAACGACATAGACTTGTTCCATGCCCTGGCCCAAGTGACGGTGCAAGAGGCTGTCCATTTCAGTTATTCCGACCCCGGTGCCGATCTGTTATTGCGCGAACAACTGGACGAGTTGAATTTTACCGAACTAGCGCCGGGAACCCTTCTCGGGCAGGTTCACGCACGCTATCCCGCCAAAACTCTGCCCTTATTTGCCCGCACCGATGATGGACAGGATGTCGCTGACCAATTTTTCCGGCTTGAAGGCAACCGGCTAGTCTTTGCACAGACAATCATGCCCTGCATGCTGTCCATGGACGAACGCATCATCCGGCAGGATTGCTTGTGCTACCTGATGGAGCGAATGGGGTAACAACTGCCGATTGATGCTCGGTGACAGAAACGACTCGCATCTTGTCAGCTACTTGAAGGCCAATGCGGCTGATGTCCTGCTGCAACTTGCCGAACGGCGCGAACCCATGGTGATTACACAAAATGGCGAAGCCAAGGCCGTGATCCAAGATATCGCCAGTTACCAAGAAACCCAAGAAACCTTGGCCCTGCTAAAAATTTTAGCACTCGGCAACCGCGAAATTGAAGAAGGCAAGGTAAAACCGATTGCGAATGTGTTGGAGCGGCTACGTTCGAAGAAAACCAGCACCTGATGCAATACGACTTACTAATCACCGAGGGGGCGGAACGCGACCTTGAAGAAATCTACGGATACATAGCCGAATTTGATTCGCTGTCCAACGCGGATTATGTGCTGGATCAGTTGATGGACTAAAGATTCTCATAATAATAAAACACCTACAATGAGCGTCTTGAGAGGGATTCGCGGCATCAACCCGCTGGTTTCAGGAATTTGCCGCTCACTCTTGGGCGAGTCTTAGCACTTCCTTGTATAGCGAATCGCCTAGGTAAAAACCTGCCTGTTGCCGCAGGGCATCCAGCAATGGCCTGACTTTGGTCACATGGCCTCGCGCCTTGGCTGTAAACAAGACACCCACAACTCCAACTGGCTTTAGCCCAAGCTGTATGGCTCTATGCCTGCCGTCGCGCTCATCCATCAAAATCAAATCGGCCTTAAGTTCCAATGCCAAGGCAATACTTTCCGCCTCACCAAGGTCAAGGTCTTGGCATAGAGCCATGATTAAAAAACGGTTTTTCGGTATTTGGCGTTGAATCCACTGCGCATCGGCGACTTCATTTCGTCCTGGCCAATGCTGGCCCGCCGCGTTCAGTTCAGCCCAAACCGCTTCCGCGATGTGCAGCGAACCATAAAGTTGTCTCAGCAACACAAACTGGCCTATGGCGGCCAAATTGGTTAAGGGCGAGGTGTCGCTGACCACTAAACTCACAAGTCTTCACCCAATGCCCGCAGGGTTTCCAAATCCTCGTCCAAGTCTTCAGTATCGTAATGCGGGGCAATCTTGCGTGAGGCGAGTATCTGGCGAAACTCCCACAACGACAACTCGGCAAGCTCACGCGCTTTGCCCACACTTAAGCGCCGCTGGGCGTAAAGCGCGACGGCGAGTTCCAGCTTCATGTCGTCCACATTTAGGCGGGCGGAGTCGAGGATATCTTGTGGAATATCCAAACGGACGGGTGGGAGTATGGTTTCTTGGGTGGGCGGACGGGTATTCATTTTTCTCTCTAGGGTGAAGCGGAAATTAGCCGTTCAAAACATCGCAGTAAGCAATTCATCCTTGTGCAGGTCAATCCACACCTGCAACATGCGAAGCTGCCGGACGGGGGTTTCCCCGGCGAGCAAAGCACCATCGTCTATCGCAATAGAGGCTTTCATCCCTTGATAACGGACATGGACGTGTGGTGGGTTATGTTTTTCGCCAATCTCGAAAAACATCGAGACGATGATTCCGTAAAACATGCGGATAGTTGGCATTAAACTAACTCCAAAATTGAATGGCGTAGGGCGTGGAGGCGGCATTCTGTTTGCCCATCTGGGCTAGGGATGGATTCCGCCAGACGGTACCATGGCGTAGGAACCCAACAAAACGGTTCCAACCTTGGAGCCGGACGGGATTTGCAATCCCGTTCGCAAGGTTTTGTGTTTGGGCGGACATGGTTGATTTACAAAAAACGTAAGCGACGGGATTGCAAATCCCGTCGCGCCAATTTCCATACCCCGGCCCGCTTCGCAACAGGCTAGTCTTGGCACAGAAAATCATGCCCTGCATGCTATCCATGGATGAACGCGTCATCCGGCAAGATTGCCTTTGTTATTTGATGGAGCGAATTAGGTAACAACTGCATCGCAAATAATGAAACGGGGCTGGATGTCAATCCCGGCCCGGACGTTTTGTACCTGCAAGCAAGGGCCGCCGCACAAAGCCTTGCCAACGTGATGACAAATCCTGACCGGCTTAGGCAACTGACGAAATGGCAGCATCTGTCCGTAAGCGACCCAAAGCCTAATTTGCTCTATGGCTGGTAGGCATCACATAGGGGACACCAATCAAATCCATAATTCGGGCCTGATTGCTATTGCGCTCATATCCGCAGAGGAAACCTGTCAAAACTCATCGGTTTATCAAGTTGCCCAGCTAATCGTGGCACGGTGAATTTAGTGGTGAGGCCGCATTGCCGTGCGGCTTCCAACCAAGCATCCACATCCGGCCCGGCAATGCCTGCTTCCGTCAAAGCATCGGCTAGAAGCTGGTATTCTTCCGGGAGGCTAGTGGCAAACGTGATGGGGTCGTCTGAACCGATGCAGACCCGAACCCCCGGCGCGTCGCTAACCATCCCAGCAGGCGGACACAATCGCCATAATGGATGCGAAGTGAGATCGCCGAGATTCCCAATCAGAAGATTTGAACTGGGATTGATTTCAACGGCGATTCCGCGAGAACCTACCACTTTGCGGACATGGGCTTGGAGTGCGGTGACTAGTGGTATCTCCCTCTCTACATTTATGGATTCTAATTCTTGCGCACGCCGGAACAATGCAGAATCGGTGAGCCAGCGATAAACCCAATCTTGTATCAAGCGACTATTGTA
>QJPH01000213.1 GCA_003242955.1 Candidatus Methylumidiphilus alinenensis | reverse complement strand
AGGTGTCGTCTACGCGGACAACAGTTCAACCTCAGGACCCTTGGAATCCACCGATACGCTGCTATCCAATGTCACTCTGGCACTGACCGGCACCGATGCCAATGGTCATGCTGTCAGTGCAACGACCGTCACCAACGCCAGCGGTCAGTACAGTTTCAACAATTTGCTCTCGGGCAACTACGTCATCACCGAAACCCAGCCCACTGGCTACGGCGAAGGCATTGACACATTAGGTAGCCAAGGCGGCAGCTTAGGTGCGCAAGACGTGATCAAAGCGACTTTGGCTGCGGGGCAGAACGGTATCGGTAACAACTTCGGTGAAGTCACCAAGGGTTGTATAGACGTTCTGACATTCAACGATACCAATGGCACGGGAACCTTTCAGGCGGGCGAAACCGGCCATGCCGGGATGTCCGTTACCTTAATCAGCCTAGGGTCGAGTGGCGTTTTTGGTTCATCGACTAATACGGTTGTGCAGACGGTCACGACGGGCGCGGATGGTACCTATGACTTCAATAATCTGGCGGCCGGGAAGTACGCCGTAGAGGTTTGTTCGCCCACAACAAGCGGTTTGTCGTTCACCACCCCGAGTGCGGTCAGCGGCACCGCAGGCTATTGGGGTCAAAACCAAAACTGCTGGGATGGCAACACCAGCAACAACCCCGGATCAACCGATATTTGCTACAAGGCCACCAATCCCTCCACAGGAAGCAGCAGCGGCACGGGATTGCTGATTGGGGATTGGAACGAAAACGGCAACTCGTCTGGCGGGGAGCATACGATCTATTGCAGTGTGAGCCAAGCCCAAGCCATTCTGGCCTCCAGCGACAATGGCGATGCGCGTTATGGCGTTGCCAAGGAGGCAATTACTGGCTGGTTGAATTATCTGCAAACGGGAACCTGTGATGCCACCACCAAGGCAGACATCAACACCGCAGTGCAATGGCTGTGTCAGCATAGTTCGAATCAAACCACCGATTGGAGCGGCAATGGAAGCTTGACATTGAATGCGGACAGCCACCAAGTGGCTTATTCCAGCAGTGACTGGCATTCTACGACTGGCACATATAGTGGTTATGGCAGCGGGGGCTTCGGTTGTGGCGGTAGTAGTGGAAGCTACACCGATGGACAGACTGTTGCCGATAATTTGCATAATGACAACAGCGAAAACTGCAATGTCCAGCTAGTCAATGTGACGGCCGGGCCTTGTGCGACGGTTAATGTGGGTGTGCAGTCGGTCATCAATTCTGCGGCTTGCATAGAAGGCACGGTTTTCCTTGATGCCAATGGAAACGGAGTGTTGAGTGCTGGCGAAAAAGGCGAGGGTGGTGTCACTGTGACATTGTTGGAGATGAGCGGTAGCGGTCATTGCGATACCACAGTGGCGACGACCACTACAGATGCCAACGGTGTCTATTCTTTCGAAAACCTCGCTGCGGGCCAGTACCAAGTCACTTATAGCAACCCGCCTTCCGGCTATGCGTTCGACCAGAACAATACCGGTAACGGCACAGCAGGTTACTGGTACAATCACAGCAGTCTGTGGAATGGCACGGGCAGTGGGAATATTTGCTACTCAGTCACTGATCCGGTTTCGCACTCCACCGGCACCGGCGGTATTTTGATTGGGGACTTCAGCCATAACGGAACCGGGTCGGGCGAAAACGTCATTTACTATAGTAATGCGGAGATTCAAAGCATTCTCGGTGCATCGACATCCACCGGAACCAGCGATGCCCGCTATATCGTCGCCAAGGATGTCATTTCTGAATGGATGAACACGTTGCAAACAGGAACTTGCACTAGCCAGCAACAAACGGATATTAGCAATGCGATCACTTGGTTGCAGCAGCATACGCCGAATGAGAATTACTCTGGCTCTGGCGATGGCAATTTGACCCTTTCTGCAAGTTCTTATGCGTGTTCGACTTCCAGCACCGCTTGGAGCGGTAGTTCGTACAACAGCAATTGCGGCAAGACGATTGATGGCTCGCTGAACAACGATATCACCCATACATCGGTGACTCAAACCCTGACCGTCGATGCGGGGCAATGCACCACCAACAATGTCGGCGTGGTTCAGGTAACTGGGCCGGGATGCCAATCGACGAATTACTGGCAGTCGAACACGTCAATTTGGGACGGTGTCCATAGCGGTAATATTTGCTACTCGGTCAGCGATGCGTCGGCTGGCGGCAAGCCAAGTCTGCTAATCGGCGATTGGAACGCGGACGGCAAGACGGGTAGCGGCGAATCGACCATCTGTCTTTCAGCCACGGAAGCGCAGCAAATTCTTGGTTGCACATCAACGGATGCGCGTGTTACCGTTGAGAAGCAATTGGTCACGTCTTGGCTGAACGTTTTGGATGGCAATTCCTCTAGCCAGACGCAATCCGACATTAACAATGCCATCACCTGGTTGAAGTGCAACACCGGCAATGGTTCCGGCGATGCTTATGCGGATACGTCCCACCAGATGTCAACCACGAGCACTTGCTTTAGCACGACGGTTGGGACCAACCCGGATGCGGCCCATAGCGGTGCGGATTACGGTCAAGCCATTTTCAATGCGCTGAATTACTACAACACGACCGGTGCCGGTATCGCTCATGATGCCACCGGAGCCTTGTCGGGCGATGTGGTGAGTTTGGTTGGTTTACAACAATATCAGTCTAACTTCATGCATCATTGATCGTCGGGTTAATCTGAGCTTTAAATAAAGCCCCGCCAGCCCTTTCCGGGTTGGTGGGGTTTTTTTCTGGGCGATTGCCATCAAAAGAAGGCCGACAAGACTGTTGGCGCTTCATAAAAGGAACTGGTTAGAAAGAATCTTTAACTAAACTGACATATGCGTCATACCGGCAGGGATTGCCGGTATCCAGAATACAGGGAGGTGTATCTAGATTGCCCTCCATGGCCACTGGATTCCGGCGATCCCTGCCGGAATGACGGTGTTTTAAGGGTTAGCTGAAACAGTTTATCAGGTGGGTTTATTGCTGCTTACATCCGCATGGACATCGGCAGCGTGAACAGCATCACATTGAGAATGCCCAAGACTCCCATCAGAACTGCGTATGGCTTAAAGGTCGCCCAGACGACATCACCCTGGAAGTTGGATCGTGCGATGCGGTATACGATATATAGTGATCCCACAAACCCTAAGCCAAGCAGGCCGAATTGCAGCGTTTGAATGGTTGCCATACCCGCCAATGCCGGAGATGCGCCATGCGACTCGACCCCGAAAATCTCCACCCCGGTGTACCAGATGGATTTGCCTTCCGCCAATAAATGGAACAAGTTGTGGGCAATATGTGCGGCCAAGTCAAGGGCGATGATGGCATAGCCAAAACGGGTGAAATTGTCCACAAACGAGGCTTTATTGTACTTGGTCGCAACTATGGAGGCCCAAGCCAATAGGGAGACAGGCAGGGCGATGGCGACAGCGAAGGTGATGGAGAACGTTACATAATAACTGGTCGTGCCGGTAACTCTTTCTAACCAGGAAAGAATTGAACCCCATACCTCAAGCATAGTCACGTTTTGGACAAACACAATGCCCATAATGACTGCCGCGAGGAAAGCCGCTTCCACTTTGGGCTTATGCACAAACCATAGCTCTGTCGTCGGCGGACGCATAGTCAATTGGATCGAGCCGTTCGGGCAGTTTTTGATGCAGTCGCCACACAACACGCAGTTGGCACTGGATTGCATGGTCTTGGGGAATTCAAAGATCGGGCAGCCGGGTGCTGTTTCTGTGCCTTTGTAACAGGATGCTGTATTACATTTGGCGCAAATTTCGGGCGTGCCATGCAGGGATATCATGCCGGCTTGGGCATAGTTGCCTGCCAGTCCGCCCAAGAAGCACAGATGCCGGCAGAACATGCGGCGCTCAAAGAATGCACCTGATGCCACTACCCCGGTGGTGAGCATCAGCAGCAATATGCCTGAGCCGACAGGGTTTTCCACGATACCCCAGACATGATCGCTCCAAGTGATAAAGATAAACAGCGCATCAATGATCCAAACGCCATATTTTTTTAAAAATTTTGGCACAGGGCGATTGTTGCCCACGAAATTCTGCACAAGGTCATTGATGGTCGCAAAGGGGCAAATGGCGCACCAGAAACGTCCAAGGAACAAGAAAATAATCGGGATGATTGGCCACCACAGCACCCAAGTCAGGGCTGAGCCAAAGTTATCATGCGTTACTGAGGGGCCAAGCATTAGTTGGAACATGATCACCATGAATACAATGAGAGTCGGCCATTGAATGATGCCAGGATACCATCGACTGCGCAAAAAGCGGTATATCCAGTCGTTTTTCAGGAGATTGCCGCCCAATAACCAAGAAGGGGAGGGGGTTGACAATGGATCAGTCATAGATGTGTATCCAGTTAGTTCAGACAGAAACGGGGTTGCGCTTGGTAAATGAGGCAATCCAGATGATGAGTGCATTAAGGCCGATAAACGCGGCCAAAGCAGTAATGGCAAAGGAAGACGAACGGTCCCCGACATCCACAGGAAAATCAGCGTTGAACATCTGTCCATTGATGGTGAAATGGGTGTTAAGCTTCCAATGACCGGGAGCGGAAAAAGTGATTACTCCGAAATAGTCACCTGACGAAGGGGGCAGCTCGTTAAATGGGGCTTGTGTAGGGGCGGTATCCATGCTTTTCATGGAAGACATATCATGGATAGGCGCTGTCGTTGGGCTGGAACCCATGCCGTGCATTGCATGCATTCCCTGCATATCGGCCATGCTGTTCATCATGTCTGCTCCATTTGCCCCATCTTCCTGATGTGGGTTGGTGTTTTCAACCGTTTTGGCGCTGATTTCCACCTGTGCGCCGCTGACTGGCTTGCCCGTTCCATTCACAATTTGCATATATACAAAATTGTCGCCTGTTTTGGGCGGTTTCGCAAAAACCGGGGTGAGCAAGTATTCACCGATCATGATCCTTGTTCTCTCGTCTCCACCATGCGCCTGGACCATGTTAGGAAGCAACAGAAACAGCATGGAAATCGCCGACCCGCAGATCAGCCATCTATGATTTTTTGTTTGAGCCATCATCCATTCCTTTTATAAATAAAGAGGCAATATTCTAGTCGATTTTGATGCTGCACTATACCATTTTATCTCGTCACCCATCACTTTAGGGTTGCCATGAAAGTACGGCATCCAAGTAGTGCGTACCATTGTAAGCCCTTGAAGGTACGCACAGCGTACCCTACTTGGTATGGCTTTCATCTTCGGGGGTGCAAACCAATTTGCATGAATGTTAGGTTAACTCTCAGCTACCACGGAATATTTCTGCTATGAATTATTCGTGAAAGGCGGTTAAAATTTCTGTCAAAGATAATATTGCTGCAACCAACACAGGGAAAACGCCATGTCCGCTGAAAATCAATCCGTTCCCTTAAACTTGCTTCTATCGCCTGAACTCAACGAACGTTTAGAGCAATTGGCAACCGCCAACAATGTCACTAAGGTCGAAATTCTACAAAAATCCATTGCTTTATTTGATGTCGTTTTTGAAGCCAAAGCCGAAAATAAACGCATCGGCATTCTCAATCAAGACAAGCAACTCGAAACTGAGATAGTGGGAATTTGATGCCTGAATCACAGCTACAGCGTTTTCAAAATTAAATAATTACCCGAAAAATTTTCTGTATTTACGAATAATTTGAGTAAATCATAGGTTTGTATTTTTAACTATTATTATTTTAGTTAATTTGACAGCATGAAAACACTGTAAGTTATAGAAAACTACGCTAATTTTGAGTTCTATAAGATTCGGTTGAAAAACCTATCATAGTTCTTTTGAGCACTAATTCCATAAGTTGTTCACCAAATTTATCGACTCTTCCAGATCATTTCGACTGACAATAATCTAATCTTGACCGTGAGCAACTTGATTTCTTATTCTCAGTAATCGTTCATCAAGTTCATATTTCAACGATCTTTGTTCATAATAGTCTGGAATTTTTTCAAGATTAAATGCTGCCAATAATCTATTAAGAACATCAAATCCAACATTGTTTTCGGTGTTTATTGTTCTTGTAATTTCGATAATATCAGCACCATAGAATTCACCTAGTTTGTCAAAAAAAGCAACTTTTTTATTATAGTTCTTCGGGTACTGTTTGAACTGTTTAAAGCTATTTTCGATGTGATAGCATAAAATTTGCTTATGGACTGTATTAACAGACAGATTTATTTTGTTGATTTCTTGAACATAAGTTTTAAATGATGTTTGAATGAAACCTTCCCAGATGGCATAAATTGCTGGCATAGAATAACTCAAAAATATTTTTTCATCTCTTTCATTAAATTGATACCTCAAATATAAGGTTTTTATTTGCAACATTAGCTGTTGCCTTTCACCAATATCAGACCTTATATCTTGTTCCAAAATAGTTAAATTAGCTGTCATTTTCTGCCGAATATACGTTCTGCTTCTTTTAGGCGATTAATTATTCTTGTTCTTTGGTTATTTCCACCTTTTCTTGAGAACTTCCTTAAAACTTCGTCCTTGCGAACCTCATTATTGATTATATCAAGAATCACTTTTGCGTCTTTTTCTTTATAGTAATCATAGTTTTCTCCAACGCCAATAGTAATTACGTCATAGAGTGATGTGGCAAATTGCCCACCTAGTTTCTGTCGAAATATAGAACTGTCTAAAGGATGTCGGTGAAGTAAGGCAAAAACATCATTGAATAACTTCTCATATTTTTCATAATCAAATTTATTGTTTTCTAATGCTTCCTTCATAAAAGTAGTCATATGGTGGGCAATACTGCCTTTAATATTGCTTTTGTTTTTATAGAGCGAAATAAATCTCAAAGCTAGTTCTTCATGATACAGACATTCGATTTTTTCGTCGTCTAAAGCAATTAACTCAAGAAAATGATGATTGCCTGTAATGCGTTTTAGAAAATCGTTAAATTCATCTGAAATATCACGATAAATACAATTCCTAATTTCTTGTGCAGTTAAAGGCGATCCCCCTGTGTTTAAGCGGTTAAATAACTCAAAACGCATGTCATAATTACTATTCCAATTGAGAATTTCTACGCGACAAGTAGCTCTTTTCAAATTACGCTTAAAAAGTTCTGGCATGGTTTCGTAAGTAAAACCTGCTAATGCTTCAACTCTATCTCCCTCTGTTAAAGTCCAACTGTTCTTCTTTTTAATACCCTCATCTTCCCCCTTTAATATTCCAAAGAAAGATAACATGGTCGAAACTCGTTGCAAGCCATCTACTAATTCCCATACACCCTTATTATCTGCGGCTACAAATATGGGAGGAATAGGTATTCCAAGTAAAATTGATTCAATAAAACGTGTTCTTTGTTCCTCATCCCATCGAAAGTAGCGTTGAAAAGCCGGTTTGATAATAATATCACCGTCTAGATACATGCGCATGATTTCACCAAAAGATAAGTCAAGCCTATCCGTACTTAGTAAATTTCTTTGGTCTTCTATTTGTTTTTGGAGTATTTGTTCATTCATATTTTTTCCTAAGTCAAATTTCTATTTTGCCGTCTATCACCGTCGGCTTAACAAAGCCCAAAATTCCACATCGGGCAATGGATACCGTCCATTTTACAGCGTTTTCATGTTTAAAAAGTAACTAAAAAATAACGCCCTTTGTACAGTAAGTCTCTAATTTAACTGAAAACCTTGCGATGCCATAAGGTTTTTCAAGTAATTTTTAGAGGTTGAAAACGCTGCTATCAAGGCTCCGCCAGTATATCCCTGCACTCTCCCGGCAATTGTGGCGCAGGGGCTGGGTGCGGCTTGGGCGTGGTGATGGTGGGGTGATGGAACCACCAGTCTAGGCTGGAGTCGCAACCCTCGCCGATTGGGACGGGTTCCTGTGTGCGGCAACTTGGGCTGTCGGCAGGGCAACTGAGGCGCATGTGGAAATGGTCGTCGTGGTTGTACCAAGGACGGATAACGCGCAGCCAGTCACGGTTGCCCTCTACGCTTTCGCAGAGTTCCTTTTTGATGTAAGGATTGACAAATATTCGGTCAACACCCGGCAAGTTCGCCGCCAATTCCAGCAGAGTCACATGATCGGACGTCCATCGGTCCCGTGCTAGGCCGGTTTGCGAGTCATTCAGCATGGAAGGCGCACCGATGTTGCTTCGCATTGCGTTGGCTTTGTCTAGGATTTTTGTATTTAGGTTGAACCAGACATCCACATCCAACCCGCTTTGGTGGCTGCGATGCCCGAACGGCAAGGGCCCACCTCGGGGCTGACCCAAGTCGCCGACCATTAACGTTCCCAAGTTGCGCTGGGAAGATTGTTTCCCTAATAGTTTGATGGCTTTCACCAAGTCCGCATGCCCCCAATAGCGGTTGCGTTCGATGTGCATCACTTGGTAACCCTTGCCCTCCAAAGGCAAGCTTTGTGCTCCGGCAATGCATCCACTATTGGTTTCGCCAACTGACCTAGGCGAACCCCCAGTCGGGCCGTCCACACGCGACCAGTCGGATGCGGGCAGCGCAGGACTGCACAGAGCTAAATAAATTGAGAAAGCCCATACATTTGACCGGTAGAGGGCGGAAGAAATTTTGACTCTGTTATTCATTTGCTACTTAGGGTTGTTTGATATGGATTATTCATTTTTTAGTTAGGTCTATTGTCGTGCGGATGGGATAATTAGACACTATCGGAAATCTAGCTAGCGGTCTCCGTAAGCGTTCACCCCCCCTTGCCTTTTCCTGTGAGCGCGGCCATCTTGGCCGCCAATTCAGCAGGCAAGATGCCCGCGTTCCCGGGGGGAGTGAACGCTTACGCGGTCCCGCAGTTGCTCAAGTCCCCGACAAACCCTCAGACTTTATCGGAAACCTTCGGCTAATGCAGCAACAGCGGGACCATTTACTGGGTTTCCGATAAAGTCTATTGTATAGCATTTCTTAGCTAATCAGCACCAATGGGGATAACGTCCTGCAATGAAATTATTAACCCGGCTATTGCAACATCTCTCTATCAGCCGGCTGGCTCTATTGAGTGTGGCACTGACATCGTTGCCTATGTTGGCAGGTATGGTGTCGGCGTATTTTGCCTTTGAGCGACTGTCGATAGAATCGCAATATACCGTTCAAATTGTGGCGGCAGAAACGAAAACAGGAAGCGAATTGATTGATCGTCTGAACGGGCTGGAACTTAAGGCCAGAAAATTTTCAAGCTTACGAACGGATGGCTCATTCCGTGACTTTGAACTAGCCTACGGGCAATTCCGCAGTTGGTTAAGCAGCTTTGCCGACGATGCCAAAGCGCAGAAAGTTTATTTTGATGAAAAGTCAAGAAATCTTGCTAACCTCTCGCGGGAAACCAAACGAAATTTAATCGCCAACATAATCTTGCTTTTGTGCTTTTCTTGGATGGTGCTAGTGGTTTTAGTGTATTACCTGCATAACCCCATTCGTCAAATTGATTACTTCATAAGGGCATTAGGTGCGGGGAATTTCACCCAGCCCATCCGGGTGGTCGGGACTAGAGATGTGAGGTTTCTAGGCGAGCGGTTGGAATGGCTGCGCACTCATCTTAATGAACTGGAAATGGCCAAACAGCGGTTCGTGCGCAATGTTTCACATGAAATCAAAACCCCCCTAGCCACCATTCACGAAGGGGCAGATTTACTGTTGGATGAAGTGGTAGGTAAGTTGAATCAGGAACAGCAAGATATAGCAAGGATATTGGTCAAAAACGCTGATAGAATGGATAAAATGATAGTTGAGCTCATCAATTACAGTCAGGTAAGCGCCCATCGGGCGCGTCATAAATTTGCCCTTGTCAACATGGAACAGTTGTTAGGGGAATTGCTTAATGACTATCGGTTGCAATTGCGTAACCGGTCTATCACTGTTGCTGAGTCCATAGAGCCCGTCGAGATTATTGGCGATAAGGATCAATTGCGAACCATAGTCGATAACCTGCTCTCAAATGCAACCAAATATTCCCCGGAAGAGGGTGAAATCCGCTTATCCCTCACATCAGAGGATGGGCACATGGTGTTGGAGATTGAAGATGATGGCCCTGGCATCGATCCGGACGAGTACGAAAAGGTTTTCGAACCCTTTTATCAGGGACGCTCGTCTCACGCTTTGGGTATCAAGGGAACGGGTTTGGGCCTTGCCATCGTTGCCGAGTGCGTTGCCAGCCACTACGGTAAGATCGAAGTATTGGAATCTCATGAGGATCGTGCCGGTGCTCGCCTCAGAATAAAAATTCCTATGCAATCATTGAGCTATAAAAAAATAACAGAAGAAGAGCAAGGGTAAACCCTGACATGAGCGAATCGAACAAACGTATTTTATTGGTTGATGACGACCCGGATCTACTCCGATTGCTGGGCATGCGACTGACTTCTGCCGGCTATGAGTTGACAACCGCAAGCAGTGGTATGGAGGCTTTGTCGCGCGTGGCAGTTTTCCGTCCCCATGTTGTGATAACCGACTTGCGTATGCAAGGCATGGACGGCATGGCTTTGTTTGACGCCTTGCATGAACAGTATTCAACCCTGCCTGTGATCATTCTGACCGCCCACGGTACGATTAACGACGCTGTCACCGCCACTAAGCGCGGAGTATTCGGCTTCCTTACCAAGCCAGTGGACAAAGTTGAATTGATCAAGCAGGTCGAAGATGCCTTGCGGATTGGCATTACCAATATCGACCGCCAATCCGTAGGCGTATGGCGTGAAAAAATAATCACCCAAAGTCCGCTGATGGAGGAGTTGCTGAACCAAGCCCAGCGTGTGGCGCAAAACCGGGCCAGTGTGTTTGTCGGAGGTGACAGTGGCACTGGCAAAGAGTTATTGGCTAGGGCCATACATGAGGCCAGCAGTCGAAAGAATGGGCCATTCGTGGCGGTGAATTGCAGTGCCATCCCCGAAAGTTTGTTTGAGTCCGAACTGTTTGGCCACAAAAAAGGTTCTTTCACCGGCGCTATCCGGGATCACAGCGGGCTGTTTCGCGAGGCGGACGGTGGGACGCTTTTTTTGGATGAAATCGGCGACATGCCAAAGTCGATACAGGTCAAATTATTGCGGGTTTTGCAAGAAATGAAGGTACGCCCGGTCGGTGGCACGAAGGACGAACCTGTGGACGTAAGAATAATTTCGGCCACCCACGCCAATTTGGAAAATGCCATGCGGGAAGGCATCTTCCGCGAAGACTTGTATTACCGCCTGAATGTGGTGACTTTTTTGCTCCCCGCCCTTGCCCAACGCCCGGAGGACATACCATTGTTGGCGAACTATTTTTTGCGGACGCTTGCGGAAATTTATGGGGACAAAGTCAAGGGGTTTTCCCCAGAGGCGATGGAGTGCCTTGTGAATTTCGAGTGGCCGGGCAACGTCCGGCAACTGCGCAATGTGGTAGAGCAATGCATGGCCCTATCCAACACGCCCTTGATTCCTTTGACGCTAGTTCAACGGGCTGTGAAGGATGAGCCAACCCAATTCATGTCATTGCAAGATGCTAGGAACAAGTTCGAGCGGGATTATTTGATCCGCCTGTTGCAAATGACCGGGGGGAGTGTGACCCAGGCTGCCAAGTTGGCCAAACGCAACCGCACCGAGTTTTATCGACTGTTGGCCCGGCATGGCATGAAGCCGGAAGACTTCAAGGAAACAGAATGAACGAGCAATATTCTTAGCTGGTTCCCAAGCTCCAGCTTGGGAACCCATTATTACAAGCTCCTGCTTGCCTTACCCATGGAAGCTGGAGCTTCTAAATCCGCATTCCCAAGCCGGAGCTTGGGAACGAGTAAAAAACCCATATCACTTAAGGGAGAGAGCAAGCATGAACACCCCCGTCCAACTCATTACCGGACCATTCACTGGCGCTGCTTGTTTGCTGCGTGGGCTCGATAGGCTGAGGCAACCCGACCTGCGCCATTTTGTGTGGATTCCATTACTCATTAACCTAGGCTTGTATGGCATTGGGGTTTGGTCCGGCATGCACTATTTTTCCGCCGCTTTGGACTGGCTAATGCCCACTTGGCTGGAATGGCTGCGCTGGTTATTATGGCCCCTGTTCGCAATCGTATTGGCTGGTGTCGCTTTTTTTAGCTTCACCGTGGTTGCCAATCTCATCGCCTCCCCGTTCTATGGCCCTTTGGCCGAGAAGGTGCAGAGACAATTGGGTCTTTCCGTTGCAGGGGAAGAAGGGGAGGGGGGCATCGCTGCCATTGTGGCAGATATCGCATCCGGATTTAGGCGGCTTGCCTATTTTGCGTTACGCGCATTGCCCTTGCTGCTAATTTCTTTCATTCCCGGCTTGAACCTCGTAGCACCTTTTCTGTGGTTGCTGTTTGGTGCTTGGAGCTTGTCATTCGAGTACATGGCGTATCCATTGGAAGCCCAAGGCATCCGTTTTCAGCAGCAGCGGGAACTGGCCTGGTCGAATCGCATGGAGACTTTTGGTTTTGGCATTGCCATCCTGTTAGGATTGGGCTTGCCGGTGATAAACATTCTGATACCCCCCGCTGCCGTGGTCGGTGCGACGCTTTATCTCGCCGAGCGAGGCCGGTTGAAGGGGGGACCAGTCAGTGATAACACCCCTTCAAAATTATAGTAAGGGCTTAATAAGCAAATGGCACAAAGTAACGAGGCATTTTCCCGCATCATTATTGATGCCCAGCTTAAAGACCAAGGTTGGAATCTCAACGATCAGAATAGCGTCCGCGTTGAATATGTCATCAGCATAGGCCGCGCCGATTATGTCCTCTGCGACCGGCACGGGCGGGTTCTCGCCATTGTCGAAGCCAAGCGATTTTCTGTCAATCCAATCGAGGCGCGGGAACAGGCCAAAGCCTACGCCCAAGAGTTGAATGTCCCCTATATATTCCTCGCCAACGGCAAAGAAATCCTGTTTTGGGAATGGGAGCGGGAAGCGTTTCCGCGTCCGGTCAAAACCTTTTTCAAACAGGACGATCTTGAACGCCGCTTTGCCACGCGCCAAGTGCGGCAAAAACTTATGTCCGTGCCGATTGACCCATATCGCGGGGGGAAAGTATCTGTATCAAACGGACTGCATTCATACCCTGTCCCGTGAAATCACCCAAGGGCGGCGCAAGCTGCTGGTTGAAATGGCAACCGGAACCGGCAAAACCCGCATGGCGGCGGCACTTATCAAGCGGCTGTTTCAGGCCAACGCCATTACCCGCGTGTTGTTCTTGGTGGATCGTATCCCTTTGGCGGTACAAGCCGAAGATACCTTTGCCGAGCATCTAAGCGATTATCCGGCCTATGTCCTCCGCGCCGGTCGCCGCTTTCAGGACGAAAAGCGGATCACCATCACCACGCTGCAAAGCATGGTCAATATCTATGGCGATTATTCGGCGGGGTATTTCGACCTGATTATCATTGATGAGTGTCACCGCAGCATTTACGGGAAATGGAGCGGGATACTGAAACATTTCGACGGGATACAAATCGGCCTGACCGCCACGCCCTGCACCACGGAGGCGGAATTCGACGACGACGAAGACAGGCTTTTCGTGCGCGACACCTTGCGGTTTTTCGAGGTCGATAAACCGACATTCAGCTACAAATTGAAAGATGCCATCCGCGATGGGTTCCTTGTGCCTTACCATATTTACAAGGCTCTGACGGTCAAGACCGCCGCAGAAGGTGGCTTTGGGGTCAAGCGCAGTGAATTGGACTGGTCGGCGATGGATGCCGAAACGAGGGCGGAATTTGACGCGCTTTTCGTGGGCGGCGACACGATCACCGTTGACCCTTCGGCCTTGGAACGGCGGTTCACCATTCCAGAACG
Organism: Candidatus Methylumidiphilus alinenensis; assembly: GCA_003242955.1. Lineage (GTDB taxonomy): Bacteria > Pseudomonadota > Gammaproteobacteria > Methylococcales > Methylococcaceae > Methylumidiphilus > Methylumidiphilus alinenensis. The sequence goes on along the minus strand of QJPH01000213.1, from coordinate 844 downwards.
CAACCGCGCCATTGTGCGCGAGTTCCGGCAAGTGCTGGATCATGGCTTTACGGACAGCAAGGGCGTTCTGCGCAAGCCGCTCATTGGCAAGACCATTGTGTTTGCCGTCAACAAACGCCATGCCGAAACGCTGGCGAAAATGTTTGATGATGCCTTTGCCGATAGGAAGGATTCGCCGGATGTGCGCTATGCCGATTTTGTCGTCTCCGGCATGGGCAATGAGGATACGCCGGACGGCCTGAGTATGATAAAGCGGTTCAAGAAAGAGCCGTTCCCGAAGATTCTCGTCTCGGTCAACATGCTTGACACCGGCTTTGATTGCCCCGCCGTGGTCAATCTGGTGTTTAACCGCTTCACCCGTTCCAGCATCCTCTATCAACAGATGCGCGGGCGCGGGACGCGCAAACTCACAGGCAAACCGAGCTTTACCCTGTTCGCTTTCGTCGGCGTGTGCGACTTCCACGGCGATGAGGACGAACTGGCCGAGGGCGGCTTAGTGTTGGAGGCTCCGAAAAAAAAGAAATACGAAACCCGCCGTCTGCTGGCTCTGGATATTGACGACCATATCGACCCCACCACGCGGGAATGGGTGACACTGGACGAAAACGGCAACATGGTTTTCCCCGAAGTCTCGGAACAAAAAGCCGCCGAATTGGGGGCGCGTTTCGAGGCTTGGCTGCTCAAGCAAAACGATCTCACGCCGAACGAGGAAAGCTGGCTGCGTATGGTCGGCAACCAACTTCGCGCCAATGCCGATACTTGGGATGAATTCAGCCCCCAACATTTCGCCTTCCATCCCTTCACCTTGATGGGCGGCTATACGCAAGCGGTGCGCGTCTTTGGC
>QJPH01000591.1 GCA_003242955.1 Candidatus Methylumidiphilus alinenensis | reverse complement strand
TCGCCCACACAGGCGAGGGGGTTTTTTTTGCCTTTGTTTCAGCTTATTCGCAGCCCCCACTTTTGGGAACGTTGGGGGTGCGATTAAAAATGATGCGGGAGTGCAAGGCTTGCCTTGCGACATCGTGTGCAGGCAAGGCAAGCCTTGCACTCCAGGCGTGTTTTCAAATGCCGCCCGATTTGTGTGCATCATTTTTCCCAAGACGCATTTACATAAAGACTGTGACTTGATGAGAACAATTGGAAAGTAGCATGAAAATTCTTGAATACACCGGTATCGACACTTCCCGGCACCAGTCAGCGTACAAAAAGACCGTTGATGCCATCTTGCGGGACGATTTTCGCACGGCGGACGTGAAAAAACTCGCCAACATCACCCATGGCCGATTTTACCGGGCCAAGCTGGATTATGCCAACCGCTTGTTGTTTTCCATCGTCAGCCACGGTGGCGAAGTGTACGCGCTCATGCTGGAAATCATCGAGAGCCATGCCTACGACAAGTCCAGGTTCTTGCGCGGCGCGGAGGTCGATGACGACAAACTACAAACGGTCGAACCCGCACAAGCGGCCAAGGATGCCGAACCGGTGCGCTACGTCCATCCTGATAGGCGCGAAATCCACATGTTGGACAAAGTCATCTCCTTCGATGATGCCCAAGAGGTGGTTTACCGCTTGCCGCCTCCATTGATTGTGGTAGGTTCGGCCGGCAGCGGCAAAACCGCGCTGACCTTGGAAAAGCTCAAGCACACCGACGGCGAGGTGCTGTATGTCACCCATTCCGCCTATCTCGCGCAAAGCGCCCGCGACCTGTATTACTCCAACGGTTTCGAAAAGGAAGGCCAGGATGCCACGTTCTTTTCGTTCCGTGAATTCCTCGAAAGCATCCGTGTGCCGAAGGGCCGCGAAGCTCTATGGCGGGATTTCGCCAGTTGGTTCGGGCGGATGTGCCACCAGTTCAAAACCATTGACGCCCATCAAGCGTTCGAGGAAATCCGTGGCGTGATCGCTGCCTCGGCCGACGGTGTGCTATCACTGGAAGCTTACCGGGAACTCGGTGTACGCCAATCCATCTTTCCGGTCGGTGAGCGTGACAAGCTATATGAGTTGTTCGAGAAATACTGTGCTTGGCTCGTCGAGTCCCATCTCTATGACATCAACTTGCTTTCCCATGATTGGCGCTCCGAGGCAACGCCGCGTTATGATTTTGTCGTCGTGGATGAAGTGCAAGACCTGACCAACGCCCAACTCGCATTGATCTTAAAGACCCTAAAAAAGCCCGGTCACTTCCTGCTCTGCGGCGACTCCAACCAGATTGTCCACCCCAACTTCTTTTCTTGGAGCAAGGTCAAGTCGCTGTTCTGGCGTGACCCGGATTTGGCGGCGAGGCAGGAGCTTAAGGTGTTGTGCGCTAATTTCCGTAATAGCCAAGAGGCCACGCGGGTCGCCAATACCTTGCTGAAAATCAAGCACAAGCGCTTTGGCTCCATTGACCGCGAGAGCAACTTCTTAGTGGACGCAATCGCGGGCGATGCGGGTTCGGTGAGCGTGCTGAACGACAGGGACGCAGTAAAAAAGGAACTCAACCAGAAGACCAAAGGCTCGACTCAATTTGCCGTGCTGGTGATGCGCGACGAAGACAAAGCTGCTGCGCGTAAATTCTTCCAGACCCCGCTGATCTTCTCGATTCATGAGGCCAAGGGGCTTGAATACGAGAACATTGTCCTTTATCGTTTCCTGTCTGACCACCGTGCCGAGTTTGCCGAACTTGCCGACGGCGTCAGCCTGTCCGACCTGGCCAGCGACGATTTGGAATACCGTCGCGCCAAAGATAAAACCGACAAATCACTGGAAGTCTACAAATTCTACGTCAATGCCTTTTACGTCGCGCTAACGCGGGCGATTAAGAACGTTTACCTGATCGAATCCGACACCCGCCATGCCTTACTCAACTTGCTTGACTTGCGGACGGGTAGTGACAAAGTGGATGTGGCGGCGAAGGATTCGACCTTGGACGACTGGCAAAAGGAAGCCCGCAAGCTGGAATTGCAGGGCAAGCAAGAACAAGCCGATGCGATCCGCAAGAACATTCTCAAAGAAACCCCCGTGCCATGGCCGGTGTTCGACGAACCGCGCCTGCGCGAAACCTTGGTTAAAGTGTTCAGGGAACAGGTGCCGGGTTCCAAATTCAAACAGCAACTCTACGATTACGCCACCAGCCATGGCGAAGAAGTCTTGGCCTATTACCTGATTGAAGAAGCCCACTATGAACCGGCCAAAGCCTATCACAAGCAACTCCAGACCTTGGGCTACAAGCACCTTGCACCGTATTGCGCGAAAAGCATCAAGGAAATTTTAAGGCTATGCGAAAAACACGGCGTGGACCACCGTACACCGATGAACCTGACGCCGTTGATGGCCGCCGCCGCCGTCGGCAATGTCGAGTTGGTCGAGGCTCTTTTGGAGCGTGGGGCCGATCTGAACCTCACCGATCACTTGGGCCGCAATGCTCTGCACTGGGCGATGCGCGAAGCCTTCCGCGAACCCAAATATGCCAAGGCCGCGTTTGCGGCAATTTACGAGCGCATTGCACCTTCTAGCATCGACATCATGACTGGAGGCCGACTAGTACGTATCGACAAACATCTGACCGAATATTTCCTGTTCCAAACCCTATGGGTATTATTTGGCACCCGCTTCTACACCTATGACCAGGGCGATTGGGCGGCCTTCGACACCGGCACGGTCTTGGCGGCTTGGCAACACCTGCCAACCAACGTGCTAAAGCCGGAGCGCAACAAACGCGCCCATCTTTCCAACGTGCTGTCGCGCAACGAAGTGGACCGGGACTATGCCTACAACCGGCGGCTGTTTTGGCGCTTCAAGCAAGGCTGGTATCAATTTAACCCGGATTTGTCGATACGCCGCAAAACTGCCGAAGGGGAAATTTGGCTACCGGTCTACGAGGCGCTGAACCTCAGGCTGGTGAAGGAACTCGCCCAGCCGCCGCGTTGGGGTGCCATCGACCAACTGCTGGCAAAAGCCAAACTGGAACCGGCCGGCACCCCGATTGCTGCGGAGCGCAAACAACAACGCAGACAAGCGGAGGAAGCCGCCGCACGCGAGTTGCAACGGAAAAGGATGGAAGCAGCAAAACGCGAGTTGGCCGAGTTCAGGCGGAAGAAAAAATAATGGTTTTAAATGGCTACACCAAGACAAACTGCTGTCAGGAAGTGACATGGCGGCCACACCATCATCCGGCACTGTTTGGCAGAGTCGATATTTTAGCATCAATCCAGTCGACACACGCATTTGGGAATTATTGGAAAACCCCATTAGTTTTGATAAACTCGTGGCGAGTTTGATTGGTGAACATGATGTCCCGGTCGAAATCTGTCGGCAGTAAGCCGCGACATTTATGGCCGCGTTGTGTGAGCGTGAATTGCTCGCAGTGTAGACTATGATCGAAAGGGGTCCGCGATCAGGCTCAAACGAGAATTGACGCGACACCGAGTCTTAAACATTATTCGGATGAGCTTTTTAACAAAGCGTGGGAACAGGCGCGTCGCGCTGCCGGTAAGTCTTTCGAGGCTTATGGTGAAGAGGTGCTTATTCCTGCTGAATGCCCTTATTTGTTAGAGCAGGTGCTTAATTCAGATTATTTTCCAGAAAATGCCAAAATAGTTAGTTAGTGCCAGACAAAAAACTGAGTCAGTCGCCTTGTTGGCGAAAGTACCTGTTGATTTGATTGAGCAAGACTCATTTGGTTTGCGTTAAATTTAAACCTTTGAGGTGGATTATTCGTTCTTACAGAAATATCCGCTTGAAAAATATTTTACTTTGGTTCCTACTCGCCACCATCCATGGCTTCTGGATTCCGGCAATCCCTGCCGGAATGACGGCGTTATTTTGCTGGGCAGGACTTGTGTATACAGCGTTTTCATCTTTAAAAGTAACTTAAAATAATGGCTAATATTCAAAAAAGACACTGAATAAAATAATTTGCAAAGGCATAAGACTTTTTATAGTAACTATTTGATGTTGAAAACGCTGTTATGACTCCCGAACAATTCGACAACTACGCCCAACAAGGCTACAACCGCATCCCGATAGCCCGACAAGTGCTAGCCGACTTGGATACGCCACTAAGCGCCTATCTCAAACTAGCCGATGCCACTTATACCTATTTGTTTGAATCGGTGCATGGTGGGGAGAAATGGGGCCGGTATTCTATCATTGGCCTGCCCTGCCGCACCGTGATCAAAGTACGCGGACAAACCGTCACTATCGAGCAAGGGGGCAGGGACCAAGAAAGTCAAACGGTGGAAAACCCGCTGCAATGGATAGAAGCCTTTTCCGCCCAATTCAAAACACCTGAAATCATTGGCTTTCCCCGTTTCACCGGTGGCTTGGTCGGTTATTTTGGCTATGAAACCATGGCCTATATTGAGCCGCGTCTGAAGACCCACAAGCCCGACCCCATCGGCAACCCCGACATTGTGTTGATGGTCTCGGAGGATGTGCTGGTGTTCGACAATCTTAGCGGCGAGCTACTGATTGTCACCCATGCCAACCCCGCCGAAGCCGATGCCTATGCCAAGGCCGAGGCTAAATTGGACAATCTGGTGGTGACATTGCGCAGCAAGACCCTGCGACCGAGGGAAGAGCAAAAACCAACTCACGTTGACGAGGCCGATTTCGTCTCTGGCTTTACGCAGGAAGGTTTCGAGAATGCCGTGCGCCGGGTAAAAGACTACATTGTCGAGGGCGACACCATGCAAGTGGTGTTATCGCAGCGCTTGTCCATTCCTTATGCCGCCACGCCGCTGGACTTGTACCGCGCTTTGCGTTGCCTGAACCCATCGCCGTATATGTACAATCTCAATTTGGGTGATTTCCATATTGTCGGTTCCTCGCCGGAAATCTTGGTGCGGCTTGAAGATGGCACTGTCACAGTCCGCCCCATCGCCGGCACTCGAAAGCGCGGCAAGACGGCGGAAGAAGACTTGCAACTGGAGCAAGACCTGCTAGCCGACCCTAAGGAACTTGCCGAGCATTTGATGCTGATCGACCTAGGCCGCAACGATGCGGGCCGGGTGGCGGAAACCGGCACGGTGCGCGTCACTGACCAAATGATTGTCGAGCGCTACTCGCATGTCATGCACATCGTATCCAACGTCAACGCCAAGTTGAAAGCAGGCTTAAATGCCTTTGATGTGCTGTCCGCCACTTTTCCGGCAGGCACGGTCAGTGGTGCGCCAAAGATTCGCGCCATGGAGATCATCGCCGAACTGGAGCCTGTCAAACGGGGTGTCTATTCGGGTGCGGTGGGCTATATCGGCTGGTCCGGAAATCTCGATACCGCGATTGCCATCCGTACCGCCGTCATCAAAGACGGCACACTGCATATCCAAGCCGGTGCGGGCATTGTCTACGACTCCATCCCGCGTAACGAATGGGAGGAAACCATGAGCAAAGGCCGCGCCGTGTTCCGTGCCGTCGCGATGGCAGAAGCCGGACTTGAAAGGGGAGAAAGCCTGTGAGCACCCGCATTTTGATGATCGACAATTACGACTCCTTTACCTATAACCTAGTCCAGTATTTCGCCGAACTGGGGGCGGAAGTTGAAGTCGTGCGGAACGACCAAATCCCGGTTGAGGAAATCGGGACAATCAACCCAGACAAGATCGTCATTTCACCCGGTCCCTGCACCCCAAAAGAAGCTGGCATTTCTGTGCCAACGATTCTACGCTACCAAGGCCGTTACCCAATCTTAGGGGTGTGCCTAGGTCATCAAAGCATAGGCCATGCCTTCGGCGGTAATGTGATCCACGCCAAATCCATTATGCACGGCAAGACTTCTATGGTGCATCACCACGACAGCGGTGTGTTTCACGGCCTAAACAACCCGCTTCAGGCCACGCGTTACCATTCTTTGGTCATCGAACAATCAAGCCTACCGGATTGCTTGGAAATCACCGCCTGGACTCAGGATGTGCATGGCGGGGTCGATGAGATTATGGGAGTCAGGCACAAAAATTTGGATATTGAAGGTGTTCAATTCCATCCTGAGTCAATTTTGACGGAACAGGGGCATGAGTTGTTGGCAAATTTTCTGAGGCGATAAATAAATGTACGTCGTCAACGCTGGTGTCTTCCTCATTATGACCGGGTTGGTAATTGCTGTTTACCTTACCCCTTTAAGGGGCTGGCTGGCTGACGGCCAATTTGTCAAAGATCGCTTGGGTTTGTTCGGTTTCTCAGCGCCGTTGGTGTTCACTTTTTGCACCGCACTGTTGACGGTGATTGGCGCACCCCGCCTACTACTATGCTCACTTGGGGGCTTTGCATTTGGATTCACATGGGGCTTAATCTGGACGCAACTTGGCACTCTGATAGGTTCGTATGTTGTCTTCTTATTGATACGTTGGTGCGGTAGGGATTATGCATTACACCACTTTACGCGTTTTCGCGGACTTTCCCTACAACTGGAAAAGCAGGGGGTTATGGGTGTTGCGTTAATTCGTCAATTGCCAATCAATGGCTTTTATAACAATGTTTTGCTAGGACTGACCCCGGTAAGCCATGGCGATTTTCTCCTCGGCAGTGTATTGGGTTTCTTGCCATTGGGGGTTACCGCTTGCCTTCTGGGCGCTGGGCTGATACAGAAGGATCTGTTCATGGGAGTACAATACATCGCCTTGGGTTTGGCCTGTTCTGTCGTCCTTGGATTGATCTGTAATGGTTTATTCAATAAACTTTATCCATCAAGGGATAATGACAAATAAAACAGTAGGAGTGTCGATGAAATGTGTGGCATAGCCGGTATTTTTCTGCGCCAACAACCCGTTGATCGCCAAAGACTCGACAGTTTGGCAAACCGGTTAAGCCACCGTGGGCCTGACAAAACCAAGACTTACCTTGACGGGTCGTTAGGGCTTGCCCACACCCGGCTGTCCATCATTGACTTGGCGGGTGGCGACCAACCTTTGTTCAGCGATAATGGCCGGCTGGCTTTAGTTGCCAATGGCGAAATTTACAACTTCATTGAATTGCGCCGTGATCTGGAGTCACGGGGCGCAGTCTTTACCACTCATTCCGATTGCGAGACGATTCTACATGCCTATCAGCATTACGGCGATGGGTTTCTGGAAAAGCTCAATGGCATGTTCGCTTTTGCCCTTTACGATAGTCTTGAAGGAAAGTTAATTTTGGCGCGGGACCGTCTAGGCATAAAACCTTTGTTTTTTGCTGAGACCAATGAGGGTGTTTTTTTTGCGTCGGAACAGAAGGCGCTCTTTCCAATTTTGCCGGGTGGCCCTGCAATCCAGCCAGATGCCTTAATCCAAAGCCTTGAAACTCGATTCAATACGGGCAGGCAGACGATAGTTAGGGGCATCGAGCGTCTTCAACCGGGCGAAGTGGTTACCTTCAAGTCTGGGTTGCTAATATCCCGCAGACATTACTGGTCGCCCTTCGATCAATCCAGTGAACCAAACCGACTCGGTTTTAAAAACCGAGTCGGTTTCGATTACGAAGAGGCAGCGGAAACATTTGAGGCATTGATGGGGCAAGTCATGCTTGAACACATGCGCAGTGACGTACCCTTCGCCCTTTTTCTATCGGGTGGGGTTGATTCCTCTGTCGTGTTGGAATGGTTGCGCCGGGAGGAAGGTACGCGTGAACTGGCGGCTTACACCGTCTCGTTCGCCGATGCCCCCAAAAACGATGACGCTCGAGCAGCTAAAACCATCGCCAACCGCTTCAAATTGCGTCATAGTATTATCGAATTGAACCAGCAGACCCTCTTCAACCACCTGCCTTTTGCAGTCTGGGCCGCAGACGATTTCATCATCGACCCTGCCATCCTGCCTACTTCCCTATTAGCACGGGAAACCGCACGGGATTTCAAAGTCGTATTCAGCGGCGAGGGTGGCGATGAATTATTTGCCGGTTACGGCCGTTATCGAAGGACAAAACTCCAACGCTGGCTGGCGAATCTTCTTAGACCCGGTTCCGGGGGGTTCCGAACACGGGGAATGCTGGGTGGCGAGTGGCGTAAGCACCTGCTCAGCCCATTATTGCGTGAACACCTCCCCGCTGGACGTTTTGGGATTACCACTGCCTGGGGTTCGACACCTAACATTTGGAGCGATTTACAGCGCATGCAAGCGACTGACATGGCTACGGAATTGACTGACCAACTGTTGGTCAAGGTGGATCGGATGTTGATGGCATGGGGATTGGAAGGCCGCGTCCCGCTATTGGATCACCGACTAGTTGAATTTGCCCTGCGCCTGCCGGACGAACTCAAGGTACACAAACGCGAAGGCAAGCTTTTCCTTAAACGTTGGGCGGAACCTGTTTTCGGAAGCGAGTTGATTAGGCGTCCCAAGAGCGGTTTTACAGTGCCTGTCGGATTGTTCATGCAAGGGGATAACCTGCAAAAGCTTGGGAAAATTTTACCTAGGCACAAGGCTTTTTCCGGTCTTTTCATGCCATCCGGCATTGATGCACTTGTCAACAGGCAATCGGCCAAAAAGGATGTGCATGATATCCTCTGGTCACTGTTACAATTTGCCGTCTGGCATCGTATTTTTATAGAGGGAAATGGCGAAAAACCCGAGGTCTTCGCCAATCCCATCGAGTTCATCGCTTAAAATGATCATCGTGGGAGCGGTTTTCAACCGCGACTTTCGGCATTCGTCGCGGATAAAAAACCGCTCCCACAGAATGTACTCAAAATAAGCCAATACATCCTCATATTACAAAAAAATTGGAGTCTGGCAGTTGAAAATCCTGCATGTGGAAATGGGTCGCCACCTTTATGGCGGTGCGCGGCAAGTCGCCTACTTGTTAAATGGCCTGAAAGAATTTCCCGGCGAATATGGGCTAGTTTGTGCGGCTGGGGCTGAAATTGCCGGTGCGATAACCAACCCGGAAGTGAAAATCCACCGCATAAAAACCAAGGGCGATGTGGACCTGCAATTCATTGGCCGTCTGCGCAAGGTCATTCGTCACGAAAAGCCCGACTTACTGCATATCCACAGTCGGCGCGGCGACATGTTGGCCGCTTTGGCGGGCAGGTTGGAAAAAATTCCAATGGTCCATAGCCGCAGGGTGGACAACCCTCCCAGTTTTTTCGACCTCCATTTCAAATTTCCGCTTTTTCACAAAATAATCACCATTTCCAGAGGGATACGGGAAGTGTTGTTGGATGCAGGCGTGCCGAAGGCACAAGTCATCTGCATTCCCAGTGCGGTGGACACTGAACGGTTCAACCCGGTTAGAGTGAATCGTGAGGGGTTCCTAGATGAGTTTGGACTCACCGGGGATGGTCCGGTGCTTGCCATGATCGCACAACTAATCCCGCGCAAAGGGCATATGGTGTTTTTCGAAGCATTACCGTCCATTCTGGCAAAACATCCGCGCACCCGTGTACTGATCTTTGGGCGTGGGCCGCTCAAGGACGAATTAATGCGCGTAATCCAGAAGATGGGGCTGGACAAATTCGTCCGCTTTGAGGGTTTTCGCACTAATCTGGAAAATATCTTCCCCCACTTCGATATGGTAGTGCATCCCGCGTTCATGGAAGGGCTGGGGGTCTCTTTGCTTGAAGCTGCTGCCTGCGGGGTGCCTATCGTGGCTTGCCGTGCTGGGGGCATACCAGAAATTGTCAGGGACAAATTCAACGGATTCCTAGTCAAGCCCGGTGACAGCAAAAGCTTGGCAAGGCATATCATCGCGTTGTTGGACGAACCTGACCAATTGCAGCTATTCAGCCTGACGGGCAGGGAATTGGTGTTGGAAAACTTTTCCATTGAACGGATGGTGAGGGATAATCACCAAGTTTATGTCGATACGCTGGAAGCCAAACGATAAACCATTGCAACAAAAATAAGACCGACTCGGTTTCTAAAACCGAGTCGGTCTGGCCTAGTGGCCCAAGCAGAAACATTATTTTCTTCTAACATACATTATGAACAAGAAACGACGGCACTTGGCAATTTTTGTGGCATTCTCCGGTACTGGCGGTGTTGAGAGAGTGGTGCATCACCTGTTGCAAGGTTTGTCAGCCCATGATATTGATGTCGATTTGCTCGCCGTGGTTGGAAAAAAAGGCTGGTTGCCGGAAATTCCTTGGCCGAACATTCGCGTCATTGACCTCAAAGTCAAACACACGCATCTCGCCTTGCCAGCTTTAACCCGCTATTTGCGAAAGGAACGCCCCGATGTGTTAATGGCCGCCAAAGACCGGGCGGTTCGAATCGCCGTGCTTGCAAGGCTTTTTGCCCACGTCAAAACGCGTCTGGTGGGGCAGTTGCACAACAATATATCGGGATATTTAGAAACCAAAACCCCTTTGCAGCGTTGGGTGCGGTGTGCGCCGATGCGTTGGCTGTTTCCCCATGTAGACTTGATTATCACAGTTTCCGAGGGTGTGATTGAGGATACCATCAAAGTGGCCGGTTACCCACGCGAGCGGCTGGTCGCCTTGCCCAACCCAATCATCACCCCGGATGTATTCCGCAAGAGCGAAGAACCGGTAGGCCATCCTTGGTTCGGCACACCATCCATCCCCGTCATTTTGGGTGCGGGCCGGTTGACCAAAGAAAAAGGGTTTGCCACCCTAATAAGAGCGTTTAAAATCGTGCGCCAGCACAAGGATTGCAAACTAGTCATCATTGGCGAGGGTCCATTGCGGTCAGACTTGGAAAACTTGGTGGACGAGCTTGGTTTAGCCGACAGTGTTGCAATGCCGGGTTATACCGACAACCCGTATGCTTGGATGAAAAAGTCCTCATTATTCGTTTTATCCTCGCTTTGGGAAGGCTCCGGTAACGTACTTATTGAGGCCATGGCCTTGGGAGTCCCGTCTATTTCCACCGATTGCCCTTACGGGCCAAGTGAAACATTGGCAAACGGCAAATACGGTGCGCTGGTTCCTGTAGACGACCCGGAAAGCATGGCAAAAGCAATGCTAGATACTCTGTCTAACCCGCTTTCTGCCAAAGAGTTATACGACGCAGTCGCACCGTTTTATGTTGAAAATAGCACACAGCGCTATTTGGAGGTGTTGGGTTTGGCTAATTAACGAAAGCAGCAGGCCGGAATCAGTCCGTGCTAGCGGACGTTCCCGGCGAACTGATGGGCCGAATGCCGGAAACGGTCGTTGCACGACCTTATTCCGGCCTACATCAGAATCCGGGACAGTTTAGAGTGAATCGGCCATCTATATAACCCCGTCATTCCGGTCATGGATGCCGGAATCCAGCGTCCAAGGATGGCAAACACTAGGCTGCGGCAAACCCCGCCGTAGTCAATGCTAAAAAGTTGATGTTTCGCCTATGTTGATAGCCGCTTTCAATAGCCGCAACGAAAACGCCAGTCATTCCGATTTGAGCAGGCTTGACACTATTGGCGGCTTCGGGCTTTTCCTATTTCTGCTGTTTTTCCAGCTTAATGCGACAGTCGCATATATCGGTTTGCTGATTCTCTCGCTAGTTTTTGCATCCCAGGCAAAAACTTGGATGCCCGTGATGAAACGCGACTCTGTGGCTATAGTTTATCTGTTGATCACTCTCTACATTGTGTTTTTCACCATTTGGGCAATCGTTGAGTTTCCCGCTACGTCCGGGGACCAACGGAAGCTGTTATTCAACTGGATGCATTGGCTTTTTTTCATCCCCGTCGCTTGGCAGCAATTCCGGCACAGAAAGTATATTGGCGCAATGCTGTTAACTCTTGCCGCAGGCGTGTTGATTAGGATTATAGTCAACTTTCCTTGGGCTGATTTCGGAAAACTATTTCAAACGGAAAGGACTGGTTTTGGAACGTCCATGACGGTGTTTGCACCCATCGCTAGTTCGACAGTATTGGGTTTGCTATTGCTTGCGCCAAGAATGGCCACGCAAAACTCAACGACTACAAAATGGCTACTATGGCTGAGAACCAGCGGTTGGCTAGTAGGTTCGGCTATTTTATTGGAATCCATCGTCTTGACTCAAACAAGAGGGGTTTGGTTGGCTTCAGCCTTGGTATTTCCTTTAGCTTTAGTCGTTCGATATAAAAGCGCGTTGGCAAACCATGTGAAAATATCCACCCAAAGCGTTGCCGTGCTGGCACTGCTGTGTGGGTTGGCGGGGCTTTTTGTCCATAAAAATTATCAAACCCTCTTCAATCGTGTCAATTCCGAGCAGGTGCAATCTCAACCGGAAGTCGTAAAACAACAGATTGAGGGTCAAGAAGTTCTATTGACCACAAGTGTTGGATACCGAAAAATCTTCTGGGAAATCGGGTGGCGAAAATGGAAGGAAAGGGCATTTTTCGGATGGGGGCCAGGGACCACAGAGGAATTGCTAAAACAAGAAAAGAACCCCCTTTTCTCACAATCTGTCACCCGTAAGGATGGTGTTACGGTAACCCTGCATTTATACCACTTGCACAATCTGTATCTGGAATTTCTAGTTCGCTTTGGTGTGCTCGGCACTTTGCTGTTTTTGACATTGCCGGTTTTGCTTTTGTCCAATGTTTGGAAAGCCTATGCCAAAGGCGGCATTCCATGGGATTATGTTTGTTTCCTGTTTGCCGGTTGGGGCTTGATGGCGATTATGGCCTTTTTTGATTTCCAGCTATACAAGTATGCTTGGCGCAACTATTGCCTGATATGGGCCGCCCTAACTTATGCCGTGCAACTTGAACAATTAACCTTACAGCATGAAAAAATCCAATCAAAAAAATAAGAAAAGTAGCCTCGCGATTTACCGCCGCCTAATCGGGTATGGATTGCCGCATTGGAAAATGTTCACGGTGTCGGTGGTTTCCATGTCCATCTATGCCATGCTCGGGCCGGCCTTCGCCAAGCTGATACAACCCCTGATAGACGGCAGCTTCATCGAACACGACCCGTCATTCCTGCGCCAAGCACCTTGGATATTACTCGGCCTTTCGTTGATCCGGGGCATCACCGGATTTTTGGGCGACTATTGCTCGGGCTGGGTGGGCCGTCGCATCATTGCCGATATGCGCCGCCAGCTTTTTGACCAATTTTTAAACCTGCCTTGCGGGTATTACGACCGGGCATCCTCCGGCGAACTGCTGTCCAAACTGCTTTACAACACCGAGCAAGTGGCCCAGGCCATGACCGAGGGTGCTGTCAATATCATCAAAGACGGCCTAAGCATGATCGGGCTGACCGCCTTGATGCTCTACGAGAACATCCAATTGTCGATGATCTTCCTGATCGTCGCCCCCATTCTAGCCGTCAGCGTGCGCAAAATAACCCAGCGTTTTCGCAAAATCAGTTCACGCATCCAAGATTCCATGGGTAGCGTGGGGCATGTGACCCAAGAAGTCATCGAAGCCCAACGTATCGTCAAGGTATTCAACGGCAAGGCCTATGAATCGGTTAAATTCGCCAAGGAGAACGAACACAACCAAAAGCAGCAGATGAAGTTGATCTTCACCAACGCCATGAGCGGCTCGGTGATCCAGTTGATCTACGTCAGTGGCTTTGCGGCGATTCTCTACGCGGTGTCTGTGGATTCCGTGCGGCAGTCCATCACCCCCGGCAGCTTGATCGCCTTCATTGCCGCTATGGCCATGATGCAAAGCCCCATCAAACGGTTTACCCAGGCGATAGGCATTGTGCAGAAAGGCGTCGCCGCCAGCGAGAGCATTTTCGAAATGGTGGACATGGAGCGCGAGAAAGATGTCGGCAGCTTGGAGTTGGACAAAGTGGAAGGGCGGATTGAATACCGCCATGTCAGCCTAGGCTATCAGGAACGCCAAGAGAAAGCATTGGACGACATTTGCCTGACGGTCCCTTTTGGCAAAACCATCGCCTTGGTTGGCCAATCGGGTAGCGGCAAAAGCTCGCTGATTCGGTTGTTGCCTAGGCTTTACGATGCGACCGAGGGGCAAATCCTGATTGACGGGCATAACATCCGCGACTTTAAGCTAGACAATCTGCGCAAACATATCGCCTATGTGGGGCAGGAAGTCACCTTATTCAACGATACCGTTGCCAACAACATTGCCTACGGCAGCAACCGCGACAAAATCTCTTTGGAGGATATCAGAGATGCCGCCAAGGCAGCGCATGCTTTCGATTTTATTGAGGAATTGCCACAAGGCTTTGACACCCAAGTCGGCCAGCAAGGCATCGTGCTGTCCGGTGGGCAACGCCAGCGCATCGCCATTGCCCGCGCCCTGTTGAAAAACGCCCCGATCCTCATTTTAGACGAGGCCACTTCGGCCTTGGATGCTGAATCCGAGCGTTACGTCCAAGATGCCTTGGAAGTGTTGATGCGCAACCGCACCACCTTGATTGTGGCCCATCGGCTTTCCACCATTCAAAATGCCGATGAAATTTACGTCTTGAGGGCGGGGAACATCCTTGAATCAGGAACCCACGAGGAATTGATGGCACGGGATTCGTTCTATGCGGAACTGAACCGGATGCAATTCAGCCAGACGGTTGATGGATGAGGTTGCCGCCCCACCGCCCTTCTGCGGCGAATGGCATGGCATTTGTTTGAGTAACTGATGTTACGCAAACGCGAAGGCCGTAGCCCGGATGGAGCCGCTTGCGGCGTAATCCGGGAGAACGTGGCCACAAACCCGGATTGCGCCGCAAGCGGCTACATCCGGGCTACCATGCT
>QJPH01000518.1 GCA_003242955.1 Candidatus Methylumidiphilus alinenensis | reverse complement strand
GATCCTTGCTCATAGCTTCCGATTCTCGCGTTTTTGGTGGGGCTTCGCTGTAATCCCGCCAAGCGTTTTGGATGGGTTTACCTTCGACAAACCGCCACATATAGGCATCGAAGCTGCCGAATTGCCCTTGTATGGCAAGAAAGGCACGGGCATTGACCACAGCAGACTCGATTTTCATGCGGTTACGGACGATGCCGGGGTTGTCCATCAGTTCGCGGATTTTCCCGTCATTGTAAGTGGCAACGGTTTCGGGTTCAAATCCATCGAAGGCAGCGCGGTAGCTGTCACGCTTCTTTAGTATGGTATTCCAACTCAAGCCCGCTTGCGCCCCTTCCAGCACAATGAATTCAAACAGCTTCCGGTCATCATGCAGGGGCACACCCCATTCGAGGTCGTGATAGTTGCGTACCTGTTCACTCCGGCAAGACCAGGCGCAACGTACAAGTTCACTCATTCCATACGCTCCAAACTGGGGACAGGTCTTTTGGCAGTTCTGGCAAACGGCCTAGTTTTAGCCAGCTATTATCAGGGCTATGGAAATCGGAACCCACCGAGGCGAGCAGTCCATGACGACGCGCGGCGGATGCGGAGGATTGGATATCGCCAAGGCTGGCGGTTCCGGCGACCACTTCCAGCGCTTCGCCGCCAACGGACTTGAATTCGATTAGTAAACGGCCCAACCAACTGGCGGTCAATTTATACCGCTGCGGATGGGCCAGCACGGCAACACCGCCCGCCGTTTTGATCCAGCCCACGGCCTCTTTCATGTCCGCCCATTCGGTATGGACGTAACCGGGCTTGCCCTGCACCAGATAACGCTCGAACACCTGCCTGACGGAACCGGCCAGCCCCAAGCCAGCGAGATATTGGGCAAAATGGGTGCGGGTAATCATGCCGAGGCCGGCCAGTGACCGCGCCGCCTCAAAGCCGCCCTCTATGCCGTTTTTAGCCAGATTGTGGCCCATTTCCTCCGCCCTAGCCAAGCGCTGGGTTTGCAAACGCCCCAATCCTTGCTGCAATTCAGGGCAGTCCGGGTCAATCGCAAGGCCGACGATATGCACGGATTTACCGTGCCAAGTGGTGGATATTTCCACAGCGGGAATCAGCTTGAGTCCGCACTGGGCCGCTTCGGCTTGGGCCTCAGCCACCCCGTGAGTGCAATCGTGGTCGGTCAACGCCAAATGCGTCACCCCGGCGGCGTGGGCTTGGCGGACCAGTTCGGCGGGGGCATAAGCACCGTCGGAAGCGGTGGAATGGGTGTGGAGGTCGTAGGAATTCACGAGGTATAAGATTGCAATTATATTTTTCTAATTTTCAGTTGGGTCATAACTTGCAAGGCCAGTTTTGCGCACCATGCAAAACTCTCAAAATATGCACGGTTTCCCCTTTGATCCGATAGGCGACAATGTAGGGAGTACCCGTGATGACGAGTTCTCGCGAGCCACTGACACGACCTTTGCGGCCTAGGTTTGGGAACTGCGCCAAGATGGACACTTGCTGCCGAATTTCTTCATAAACATCATAGGCGGCACTAATATTGTCTTGTGCTATATAGCTCAAAAACACGGCGGCATCCGCCTTGGCAGCATCTTTCCAGTCGATCAGCAAAGCTTAGACATCCTTTCTTGCATAGCTAGTAACACTATCAAGCTGGGCTTTGAGTTCAGCCATGACGACCTCGTGCGGGATGAAAACTGCGTCTGGCTGGTCGGCCTCGTCTAGGGCAAGCTGAACCTGTTCACGAAACCATGCGTCATGCTCGGCGGCTTCGTGAGCACGTTTGAGTGTCTCGGCACGGTCGGGACGCTTGTGTTCGGACTTTACCTCTAAGATGCCGTGGTCTATGGTTCGGGTGGTGGGCATGGGCTGGCCTAATGTTTGGCATATTCAATGGTACAAGGTATACCGCGTTGCATGGTAAATTGCAAGCCAATAGACTTTATCGGAAACCGACTACTAAGGCAGCAACAGGATTGCTTGCTTACTCGGTTTCCGACAAAGACTAGAACAAAGCCCATTGGACAGCAATTCTCAGTTTGGGCCAAAAACGATAAATATACCCCCGTCATTCCGGTCATGGATGCCGGAATCCAGTGTTGTTACCGTCCATGGCCTGGATTTCGGCATCCCTGCCGAAATGACGGCTTTTCAGGCTTTCCCTGACTTGTGTATAACGGCGAGAGTTGGAGCTTGGGAACGGGCAACGCGGTAAGGTGCAATCCGCTGTGAGCTATTTCGCCTTTGTCGTCAAAGGGAGCGACAGCGAACGGGAAAACCGGTCAGGTCCGTCACTGTCAACCCACCCATTGTCATATCACCCATCACTTGCGCTTTTACGTTGCGTCGTTGCGCCGTTGCGTGAAACCTTCTTTTGCCTTTCTCGCAATGCGGCATGTCATTCAATGGGCAAAGATTTTTTGTCTCACGCAACGACGCAACGTTAAGAGCAAAAAAGCAGAATCTAAATGGTCCGCCATAGACTGAAGCTTGCCATCCCCTTCGACAATTTCCAAGTAGCTTGGACGATGGATGCATTCGGAGCACACTTTTCCCTATGGTTTATGCCAGATTTTCGCTCGCCAAGCGGATCCATCCGGGCTACGACACTAGGATTCACCGGCATTGTGCGTAACATCTGCTGGTAATACTGGTTCCCAAGTTCCTGCTTGGGAAACTTTGCCTTTCATGCTCCAGCTTGACTGAAAACCGGAAGCTGGAGCTTCCAAGACCGCATTGCCAAGCTGGAGCTTGGGAACGAGCGGATCGCCGCGAGATTGCAAAACCGCGATATTTTCTCGAGTTTTTTGCGTGTCGGGGTGGTCTTTGCCTAGCACACGCTCCCGGTCAGCCAGCACGGTCTGGAACAACGCCAACGCCCCCGCCGCGTCGCCCGTTTCCGCCGTCCTAAAGGCGATGTTGCTTCGGGTAGTCAGCGTATGGGGGTGGTCTTTGCCCAGCACCCGTTCCTGGTCAGCCAGCACGGTCTGGCACAATGCCAGCGCCCCCGCCACATCGCCCGTTGCCGCCGTCCAAGCGGCGATGTTGTGTCGGGGTGTCAGCGTGTCGGGGTGTTCTTTGCCCAGCACCCGTTCCAGGTCTGGTAGCAGGGCTTGGGATAACGCCAATCCCTCTGCCCCGTCGCCCGTTTCCACAGTCCACCCAGCGATGTCGTTTCGGGTTGTCAGCGTGTCGGGGTGTTCTTTGCCCAGCACCCGTTCCCGGTCTGGTAGCAGGGTTTTTAACAACGCCAATGCCCCTGCCGCGTCGCCCGCTTTCCCTGTAAAACCGGCGATGTTGTGTCGGGTGTTCAGCGTGTCGGGATGGTCTTTGCCTAGCATCCGCTCCCGGTCGGGCAGCAGGGCTTTGGACAACGCCAGCGCCCCAGCCGCATCGCCCGTATTTCCCGTCCAAGTGGCTATGTTGTTTCGGGTTGCCAGCGTGTCGGGATGGTCTTTGCCTAGCACACGCTCTCGGTCGGGCAGCAGGGCTTGGGACAACGCCAACGCCCCTGCCGCATCGCCCATTTGCCCTGTAAAAAGGGCGAGATTGCCTCGGGTTATCAAAGTGTAGTGATGGTCTTTACCTAGCCCCCGTACCATGTCGGGCAACAGGGCTTGGAATAATAGTAAAGCCTTGCCATAGTGTCCTGCAACGCCTAAAGATAAGGCAAGCTGGTTTCTCATCCTTAGCGTGACCGGGGAATCATCGCCAAACTGTCGCCGACACATCGTCACTAATCGCCGGAATAAGCGTTCCGCGAGCCGATAATGCCCTTGATGATAATATTGCACAGCCTGATTTTCCAAGGTGCCAACGATTTCCGGGTGCTTGCCGATTGCCAGAAAGTCGTCCACTTCATCCCATGCGGTATCGTAGCCTTGCTCATTGCCCGAGGTGTAGTCCGACTCGGCTTTGACCGCGAGTATCTCCGCCAGCAAGCCCCTTGAATTTTCATCGGCTGGGCAAAGCAGTGTTGCCAGTCTGGCCTGCCGTTCGGCCTCCCCTCCATGCCGACCGCCATAATCGGGGACTAGGCTGAAATGGTGCGCTGCCAAGTCTAGGCAACAGGCGCTTAACGGCTCGCGGATGGATTCAAAACCCGTGCGCAACAACCGGATGGCGCGTTCTTCGTTGCCGTTTTCGCGTTCCGCCGCCGCCTGTTTCAACAATGACTCGGGGCGTTGGAATTTCAATGCGGCAATGGTTTCGTCGCTCTTTTTCAAAGCTTGTTGCAAGGTCTTAATCTGTTGGGAGCGGTTCTCGCTGAGTTCTTGCAGTATTTGCAGTTCTTCGGTTTTCTGCCGCAATTTTTGGGTAATACGTTGCGAATAGGCGTACAACATCCCGCCCAGCGGAACGCAGATGGTAAACACGGCGGATAATTGTTCAATGGCTTTCAGCGCATGGAATTGCTCCCATGAGTTTTGCAGAAAAACCAAAAGCCCTTCAAACATTTAGAGTTTACCCATTAATTTTAATGTGATATTAAGTAGCCCGGATGTAGCCGCTTGCGGCGTAATCCGGGTTTTGCGGCCCAACAATCATGTCGACTCGATGACACCCCCGACGTGAAAGCCAAAACGTAGGGTACGCTGTGCGTACCATTCGGATTCTGGAAGGTACGCACAGCGTACCCTACATGGACACCGTGCTTCCTTGGCAATCCCGGATTGCGCCGCAGAGCGGCTCCATCCGGGCTACGCCCTGCCCGTGACTGCCTCAATGCCCCCCATAAAGCCTGGCATACAAACCCCCTTGCGCCATCAATTCCTCATGCGCACCTTGCTCGCTGATGACACCGTCCTCAAACACAAACACCCGGTCGGCGTGGCGGATTGCGCTGAGGCGGTGGGCGACAATGAGGGTGGTGCGGCCTATGAGGAACTTGGCTAGGGCGAGGTGCAGTTTTGCCTCGGTCTCGCTGTCTAGGGCCGAAGTCGCTTCATCGAAGACCACCACGCTAGGATTCGCCAAGACCATGCGGGCGATAGCCAAACGTTGCCTTTGCCCACCGGACAGCCTCATGCCGGACCGTCCCACCAAGGTATCCAGGCCCTCGGGAGTTGATTTGACGACATCGTCCAATTGTGCAACCGCCAAGGCTTGCCAAAGCGCAGTGTCATCAGCCTCCCGGCCCAAAGTAAGGTTGGCTCTCACTGTGTCATTGAACAAGGCCGGGTGCTGCAAGACCGTCGCCACGTTTTCACGCACCACGTCCAAGCCGATGTCGGTCATCGGAACGCCGTCGAAATAGATCATCCCCGAACTGGGCGGATAAAGCCCGATGAGCGCCTGAACCAAGGTTGATTTGCCACCGCCGCTGGCCCCAACGATGCCAATCTTCTCGCCCGGTTGAATGTCCAGGGAAATGCCGCGCAACACTTCGGAGCCGTTGGGATAGGCAAAGTTTAAATCTTCGATCACCACGCCTACCGTGCGTTTTCCGGCGAATGGGTCGGCCTTGTGCGGATAACGCGGTTCGAGCTTCAGCGCGAGCAATTGGTTGATGCGATCCAATGCGCCCTTGGCACTGGAAAAGGCATACTGAATGCCTAGGACTTCTTGAACCGGGGCCATCATGAACCATAAATAACTGAACACGGCCATCATTTGGCCGATGCTCAGGCCGGAGTAAATCACCATGAACATCGCCAGTGCGCGGAATAATTCGACACCGCTTAAGAATATCGCGAAACTCAGGCGGCTGGCGGCATCGGACTTCCAAGAAAATGCCGCCGCGCTTTCCCGAACCGCCCGCGCCTGCTCCAATAATCGGCCTAGGTAATGCTTTTCCCGGTTGGCAGCGCGAATTTGATGGATGGCCTCAAGGGTTTCACTCAATGCCTGTTGGAACTCCCCCATTGCGGAGTTTTCCTGCTGTTTGAGATTTTTCACCCGCTTGCCCATCACCCCGGTAAGGTAGATCACCGCCGGGTTCAACAGCAAAATGAACAAGGCCAACTGCCAATGCATCCATAGCAAAATCGCAGCGACGCCAACGATGGAAAGCAAGGCGACGAGCAGTTTTGACACCGCCCCGCCGATGAAGGCATCAATGGTTTCCAAGTCAGTGACCAAGTGGGTGATAACCTTGCCACTGCCCAAACCCTCGTATTCGGCCATGGAAATCCGTTCCAACCGTCTGATCAGCGCGGAGCGGATGCGGAAGGTGATATCTTTTGACACCAAAGTAAATTGTTGAGTTTGCCAAACGCCAAGCCAAATGCTCAGCATACGCAACACTAGGGCAATCCCTAGCACCGAGAAAATATACAGTTGCGGTCCATGCCAATCCGGCGGGGTCAGGCTATCCAGAAACCGCACACAAACACCGGGATGGCCAAGCAGAACCTCGTCCACCAATAGCGGCATAAACAAGGGAATGGGTACGGAAGTCAACGTGGCAAGGATGGCAATGACATGGGCCTTCGCCAATTTGCCTTTGTGTTCAAATGCTATACGGCGAATGTAGGCCCAGTCATAACGGGAGGGAGAGTCAGCTATTGCTGCAAGTTTAGGTTTTTTGATTTTTGCCGACACTTGGGTGTGATTAAAAATGATGCTCTCTAAGCTGGGTGGAATTTAAAATTACACAGGGAGTGCAAGGCTTGCCTTGCCTGCATAGGCCCTAGCAAGGCAAGCCTTGCACTCCCGGATCGCTTTTTGATGTTGAAAACGCTGTAGCACTCAGAACCAGCCGATGATTAATAGCAGCACTCCGGGAAACAACATTGCCGGACCCCACCATACACCGCCTACCGACATGATTATCCCAGCGGCGACGAACAGCACTCCCGCCGCCTGTAACTTGCCGCTGAACTGGCTAATTGGCGTTTTTTTCTCACTCATGATTTTCTTTTCCGTACCAAGATATTGGGTGAATCGATTATTGACAGGCTTTTTCTCGCACAACACCGTGTGACTCTGGCACTTTCAACCCTTGTGGTGTTTAATTAAACGCATATTAACAAAGCAATCGGGAGAAACAAACTCGTAATGCAAACAGCAATTCTCATTTTGAGCCAAAGCGTGAAAGATGGTTCGTCATTCCGGCAGGGATTGCCGGAATCCAGTCGCCATGGAGGGCAAACTTGCCGAACTTACAAGTGTTTAATCCAAGCAATTTTCAGCCCAGAGTTTCACCTCCCTGTGTTCTGGATACCGGCAATCCCTGCCGGTATGACAGTGTTTTAGCCTTGTGAGAATTGCTTAAATGCAAAATTTCCAAGCGGCACCATGGTCAACTGGTCTCAAGGTGGTATCTGTGCTGGGTTTGGCAGTCTTGGCCGGCTTGGGGTTTGCCATCCATCATGCGATCCCCTATGGCACTCAAGTTCCTTACGCGGAATCCTTTGGCATCGCACTGGTGGCAGTGCCATTGCTAATCTTCGTTTTCGCCATTTTATTCGTTGTCACCGGTTATCGGCTCAATGCCAAATGTCTTTATGTGCAGCGTTTGCTTTGGAGTACCCGTGTCGATTTAGCCGGACTCCAACACGCATGGCATGACCCCTCTGCCATGCGCCGGTCAATTCGCCTGATTGGCAACGGTGGCCTTTTTTCGATCACCGGCGTTTTCACGAACGCCACACTAGGGCGCTACCGTGCATTCGTAACCGATCCGAAACAAGCGGTAGTTCTCGAATACCCGGCTAGGGTTGTCGTGATTTCCCCCGCCCATCCATCTACGTTCCTCCGACGCCTAAAATTAGCGCATCCGGGAATCACTGTAGAAGAAGGGGCTCGTTAATGGTTTGGGATATTTCACCTATCGCCTTTTCTTTTTCCCTGTGGGATCACTTAATTGTCATCCGCTGGTATGGGTTGTTCTTTGCGTCCACCTTTGTCTACGGCATTTTTATTTTCCGCTATATTTTCGGTCGGGAAGGCCGTCCGAAAGATGACGTTTATGACCTAGTGCTTTACGTCATTGGTGGCACAGTGGTAGGCGCCCGGTTGGGCCATATACTGTTATACAATCCCCAGTATTATTTCAGCCAACCAGCTAAAATCTTCGCCGTTTGGGAGGGAGGCTTGGCTAGCCATGGCGCGGTAGTGGGGATTTTGACCGCCGTGTGGCTTTATTCAAGACTAGCCACCGATCAATCCTTTATTTGGATTTGCGACCGCATCGGTCTGGCGGTGCCATTGTCCGGTTGCCTAATCCGTATCGGGAACTTTTTCAACTCGGAAATCCTCGGCACGCCCACCAGCCTGCCTTGGGGCGTGGTCTTTGCCCGTGTCGATCCTGTGCCCCGCCACCCGGTTCAACTATACGAAGCCCTTTGTTATCTTGTGGCCTTTTTATTCCAGTTCCGCTATTACCTTCAGCGTGGCAATGCCGGTCCCGACGGTTATCTTTTTGGACGATTCTTCATCTTCGTCTTTGGCACACGCTTTTTCATGGAATTTTTCAAAGAAGAGCAGGCGGTCTACATCACCGGTACGGCACTCAATCTGGGGCAGTGGTTGAGCATTCCGGCGGTGTTGTTTGGCTTTTATCTAGTATGGCGCGCCAAATGCCAAAACGCTTGATTTTTACGATAAAATAGTCTTACCAACATTCATACCCAAAAAAACAAGGTGTTACCCATGGAAATACTCAAAACCCTAGAATTTTCAACTTGGAATCCGGCACTTCAGAGCGACGAAGCCAAAGACTATACCCACGCCCTTGAATCCGGGCAATTGGCATTGCTTCCCCATTTATGCTTTGAACTTGAGGCAAGCGAGCGGCATTTGCTCTCTCCGAAGTGGTCTGATGGCAAGGCAAAAAACATAAGCTACGACCCACAAACCAAGATGGTCAAACATACTTCTGCCACGGGTGCCGACATGGAAGCCATAGGCCGCATGATGGGGCGATATGCAGACAGTGCCCACCAACTGGTCGAGAACCTATTCCCGGCCTATGCCAAGGGGCTAGTTTGGGGCAGAACCAGTTACAGACCGGTCGAGGCGGAAGGGCGACCCAGTTCGGTCAGAAAAGATGATAGTCTTTTGCATGTGGACTCTTTTGCGGCGACTCCGGTCCAAGGCGCTCGGATTTTACGCATTTTCAGCAATATCAACCCCGATGGCAAACCTCGCGAATGGACGATTGGTGAACCATTTGACAATCTGGCGCCACGCTTCCTGCCAAAGATTCCCAAGCCAGTGCCCGGTTCTTCGTGGTTGCTTAAAACGCTGGGAATAACCAAAGGCAAGCGCACCGCCTATGACCATTACATGCTGCAATTGCATGACTTGGAAAAACTGGACAGCCATTTTCAACAGACTTGCCCTAAAACGGCAGTCAGCCTGCCGTCAGGTTCTACATGGATCGTCTATACCGATTTGGTCCCCCATGCGGTGAAATCCGGCCAATACTGCTTGGAGCAGACATTTTACCTGCCCGTCGAAGCCATGCAGGAACCTAAGCTTTCGCCTTTGAAAAAATTGGAAAAGTTGGTTGGAAGAAAACTGGTCTAGTAACATAACTTTTTTAAAACACAAGGTTTATCGTAATGCGTATTTACAATCTATTTCCTCTGTTGGCTGGACCTTTCGAGAACTGGAACAATCATTTTGTCGGTGCGGCGGAAATGGGATTCAACTGGGTGTTTGTCAATCCAATTCAAAAGCTAGGGGCATCAGGGAGTCTCTATTCCATCGCAGACTATCTTTCCATCAATCCGGTTTTTTGCTCGAATGGAAAGGAATCGCCGGAAGATCAGGTTCGTACCATGGTTGCGGAAGCGCAAAAGCTTGGGCTTAACATGATGATCGACTTGGTCATCAATCATAGTGCCTATGATTCCGCTCTTCTCAAAAAGCACCCCGAGTGGTTTGTGAAAGAAAACGGGCGCGTAGCCAATCCATTCTGTATGCACGACGGTCAAAAAGTGGTTTGGAATGACTTGGCACAATTTGACCACCATCACTCATCCGATGCGGAGGGTTTATATCGGTATTGCAGGGATATAGTCGCTTATTTGTTGACCTTGGGCTTCAAGGGCTTCCGTTGCGACGCGGCCTACCAGATTCCTTCAAGCTTCTGGAAACGTTTGATCGCAGAGGTGAAGCAAGTACAGCCCGATGCCGTTTTCGTCGCCGAAACCTTGGGCTGTTCTCCCGAACAGACTCGGCAGACCGCGCAATCCGGCTTCGATGCGGTTTTCAACAGTTCTAAGTGGTGGGACTTTGAAAGCCCTTGGCTGATGGAGCAATACCATTTGACTCGCGACGTAGCCCCCTCTATCAGCTTTGCGGAAAGCCACGATACGCCGAGATTGTTTGCGGAACAGCACGGCAATCTGGATGCCGTCAAGCAGCGCTATCTTTTTTCTGCATTGTTCTCCATGGGAGTGATGATGCCGATGGGCTTCGAATTCGGCTTTACAAAACCCTTGAATGTGGTAAATACCAAGCCCACAGACTGGGAACAGACCGATGTGGATATTACCGCTTTCATTCGCGATGTCAACTTGATTAAAAGCCACTACCGGGTATTCCAAGAGGAAAGTATCACTGAAGTTTGGAATTCATCCAATCCGGCCGTGTTAGTCATGTGGAAAGCTTCCGTTCGCGATTCCTCGCAGGCTTTGATTATCCTCAATAAGGATGTTTGGAATCGACAGCATGTCCGTATCGACAATCTCTTAGATTATGTGCAGCATGCCCCTTCGCTAGTGGATGTGTCGCCACAGTGGCCGATGGATTTTCTGCCCGTGCCTTTTGAATATGAGCTTCTGCCCGGCATGGCAAGAGTATTTGTGACCGGAGCCAAGGTTGCGGATGCGTAAGCGTTCACTCCCCCCTGGGAGCGCAGGCGTCTCGCCTGCTGAAATGGCGGCCAAGATGGTCGCGCTCCCAGCAAAAAGCGGTGGAAGTGCACGCTTACGCAGATGCCAGGTAGTTGAACTTTTTGGCTTTCCTGAACGGTATTGGGGGGGATATGGCTAGACCGGAAGATGATCTACGCAAAAAAGTGGCAAGCCAAGCTAGGCGCATGAAAAAGGCTGATCGCGAAAGACCGACCCTATTGGCACAGACAGTTTATGTGGGTACGTTGGGATTGTTGTTCGTATTGCCTGTGGTCATCGGCGCTTACCTAGGACACTGGCTCGATAGCATGCTTGAAGGTTACTCAATGCGATGGACATTGAGCCTTATCACCGTCGGGATCGCACTCGGCGGGGCCAATGTTTACCTGTTGGTGAAGGAGTGAAACATGGGCAAAGGTTTGAATGCTGCCTTGTTATTCACGATAGGTGATTTTCAAGTCACCCTCACCGTGGCGACTACATGGGGCATCATGGTGCTGCTGGGCTTTCTATCGTGGGTTGCCACCCGCCGCAAATGGGATGCCACCCATCAGGGTGTGCTGCAAACCATTGCCGAGGGGATTGTGACATCAATGGAGGATGCCATTGCTGATGCTGCACCGCAACATGCTAGACAGTTGTTACCGTTTATCGCCACGTTGTGGATTTATCTGGTGGTGGCTAATCTGGTTGGCCTGGTTCCGGGCTTGGAATCACCTACCCGCGACCTGTCTCAAACCTCTGCGTTGGCCGTCCTGGTGTTTTTCTCCGTTCATTGGTTCGGCATCCGTAGCCAAGGTCTGAAAAATTACTTGCGCCATTATTTGATGCCGAGTCCGTTTTTGTTGCCATTTCACCTAATTAGCGAAGCCACCCGAACGATTGCGCTGGCAATCCGTCTATTTGGCAACATGATGAGTTTGGGAATGGCCGCCATGTTGGTACTGGTGGTGGCTGGTTTTCTCGCCCCTGTGCCCTTGTTAATACTGCATGTCATCGAGGCTTTGGTGCAAGCCTATATTTTTGGCATGTTGGCACTGATCTATGTGGCGGGCGGGATGCAGTCGCAGGAATTGCGTCGGCAAAGGGATGATTGAAGTAGAAAAACCCCTTACACTTGGCAATAGGACGACCCATGAATGACATGACTTGGTTCACCACAGTATCCACCGCCGTAGCCGTGATAGGTATTGCCATCGGCGCAATAGGCCCCGCCTTGGCTATGGGAAAGGCCATCGCCGCCGCTTTGGATGCGCTGTCGCGCCAACCGGAGGCGGAAAAGACAATTATGCGCACCCTGTTTATAGGCTTGGCGATGATTGAATCTTTGGCGATCTATGTTTTGGTGGTGGTTTTGATTGTGCTGTTCCGCAATCCTTTGTTGGAGTATATTCTTAAGTAGCCCACCCTAGTGTAGCCCGGATGGAGCCGCTTGCGGCGCAATCCGGCACTGCCATTAAGTTAAGCCGTCATACCGGCATGGATTGCCGGTATCCAGAACACAGGGAGGTGAATCCAGCCCGCCTTCCATGGCCTCTGGGTTCCGGCATTCCCTGCCGGAACGACGGATTTTTCCTTAACTTAATGGCAGTGGCGCAATCCGGGGGAACGAGGCCACAAACCCAGATTACGCCTCGCTTAATCCGGGCTAAGACCTGCGCCGTTGCGTAACATCAGCCATTAGGATGCGCCGATAAAGGAGGCGCATCAATCGCGACTGATACGCTTCGCCAGCTCAGCACATTCGAGTTCAATAGGGCAATATGCCACCCCGCTTTCGCCTCGTCATGCCACCGTCATAATCGCCCGTTATTGTTTGAGCGTTTACCCGCATCCACACGATGTAGTTACCAACAACACTCTGACGGAGTATCGACATGAGCATTAAAATCAGCATAGGACGCGGCATCACCCTAGGGTGTCTGTCGTGCCTATCCATCGTACTACCCGCTGTGACGTTCACAGCTTGGGCAGACACAGGACCGGTGACTTGGCAGAAAAATAATTCCCCTGTGGAAACAATGATTACTGGCGGACCCTGGACACTTGAACAGTCTGGAGCTGCCAATGGCCTGAAGTCGTCGGGTTATTGTGATGCCAACGGAAACCAGATCGGCAATCCTGGGACTCAGCGCATGCAGCCTTATTACTTCCCGGTCATCGTCGGCGAAGGGAATAATCTACAGGGCTATTTCGACTGGCGTCCTAAGGACACGGACGAGGCCGTCGTGGCAGCTAACTCCACGGACGGGGGGTACACATGGAACTTTCAGCAGAAGGTTCTCGAACTCAGGACGACTTGCCCGACCAATGTGCAAGCCGATCCCGACGGCGATAAAGACAACAGCCCCGACCCAAACAATAGCGACAACGGAAATGATGACGGCCAAGGCCATTCTTACGTCGCACTGGTTAATGGCCACACCTACCTGTACACACTCAATCGTGCAGCCGGCCACATCGACTCGGACCCGCTCATCATTCATGACCTTTCGCCCACCGCCAGCCTTCCGTTGGGTAGCAATCTCCCCGCACTCTCGGACGTGGCTAATCCGCCCCTGCAAACCAAGGGCCTGATGAATCCAGACGGCATTCTTGCGACCATACCTGGAACCTCGCCCCTGAAAGTGATCTACGAACAAAAAATTCTCAGCGGCGACAACACCGGCGCGACGGCGTTGCCAGTCAGCCAGCAATGCGCAACGACGTGGGCAAGCTATTATAAGGCCAACGGCGGACTCGCGGCGAATGACGACATCACTTATCTCAGGCTGGCCACTACGACGGACGGCATCACTTTCACCGACGTAGGTCCGCTAAAAGGTTTGAACGATCCGACCACGGTCGCAGCGAATGGCACTCGTTGGGTTGCCACCGCCGGTACTGTCATCCAATTGGCCAATGGCAAGTACGGCCTGCTGTATTCGGGCGGAAGCTGTATAGATGCCGATTCGGACTCGTTCCACTACATCGGCTACGCTGAATCGGCCGACCTGCTGAATTGGACGGTGATCAACGGATTCGACAATCCCATCGCCTCTGTCGCACCCGTCACGCTTTCGCTGACAGCGGGTGTGCCGGTGGCTTCTGGCGGGCAAACCCAGACTATCCCGGCAAATCCAGCGGTTGTTGGCAATACCATGGGATGGTTCGCGGGCCGTGTCTATGGGCCAAGCGCGACGAGGGTTGACGCGAACAACATCACTCTCGTATTTGCCGGTTATCACACCCCTAAACCGAAGAATGGTCTGGGCGATTATCGAACCATCGGACGGGTAAGCCTGCATTCCTCCGTCGGCTTGGGCGTTGTAGGCCAACCGGGATATTCTGCGTCGGCCTATGCCCAAAGCTGCCTATTCGATTGGGCAGAAGCGTACTATCCCAGTCTTTTCTCCCCGTCGGGTGCAAGCACACAAACCTCCTCCGCCTATAACTACCGTTATTACAAGGCGTCCAATTCTTATGTCGGTGTGTCTACTTCTAATAGCCATGTCTATTACCAAGGGCCGGATGGTGTCATTCAAGATGTGGGTAGCCTCACCGGTTGGTTGACAACGGCTAAATGCCAGTAAGGCAAGGGTTGCCGACATCGTTTAAGTCATTGTTTTGCCCCGCAGCCGGACGGAATTTGTAATCCCGTCCGTAACGTTTCGTGGTTAGACAGGTATGGCTGCACGCATAAAACGTAAGCGGCGGGATTGCAAACCCCGTCGCGCTTCGTTTAATTCTGATTGTCCACCATGAACCACTCATGATAAACAGTCGCCGCGTAAAATGTTTCCCCCGGCAGTCGCTCACAAACCGCCATATAGCCAGCCGCAAAATATTCATCCTGTGGATTCGGCACATAGGTCGTGTCTTTAAGAAACAAAGTCAAAACGCTCCCTTCGGTGCTGGGAATGCAACGCAGAATTGTGATGTTCGGGTGCTGCCCACGGTCCACCGGCAGCAAGACATCATATCCATCAAT
>QJPH01000446.1 GCA_003242955.1 Candidatus Methylumidiphilus alinenensis | reverse complement strand
CAATTCGGCAACTCTGTTGTGGTATATGTTATAATACACATAGCCAAAATTATGCAGCCTATGCTAGAGGTTGAATATTTACAGCCTGAACTTCCTTTTTTTGACGCAAACATTAAAGGTTATAAAAATGAACACACAATCACGTATTCCAAAGTTGAATGATGTTTCTTTTGATGGTGCTTTATTGTGGTTTTCTGAAATGAAGTGCCGAGATTTGCATTTTCATCCAGATGATGACCCGGCAACATTGGAAAAAATTTCTGATGGTACGCCTTCATTCACTGCGCTTGAAATTGAAGAAGTTCGGTTTATTATTGATGAATTAGATGCTGGCATTGGACATGACCAAGTTATTGAGGCGGCGTACCCTATTGCTATGCATGCAATGGGTATCATGTTAGATGCGTAATAGTTTTTCTTGTAAAACAAGTATAGTGAATTATTGAGATGCAAGAATCAATTGATACTTGGCTTGTTAAAGTCAGTTGTAACAATTGGGTTTGGTATGCAAAGCGTCTATCGGCCAATGATGCTGGGGCTACAGAAAGTCATCAAGCAGGTATTTATATTCCTAAGCATATCTTGTGGGCAATTTTTCCTTCAACGCAAGATGGGAGTAATCCTGATGCGAGGTTTCCATCTGAGATTTTTCCTCAAATGGAAAAACGTAACCTTCGTGCGGTTTGGTATAATGAGAAAACACGCAATGAAAGTCGAATAACACAGTGGAATCGCCCTAGCCGGATTCTTGAGCCTGATATGACAGGTGGCTTAGTTCTATTTGCGTTTCAACTTGAATCAGGAAAAAATCCTATTGAAGCTTGGATATGGTTTTGCCAAAATGAGGAAGAAGAGAGTATTATTGAGGAAATAATCGGAGTTATTGAACCGGGGGAAGGTTTACTGCATGATCCGTTGGGCCTTGCAACGTCGTTAATTTCGAAACCACAAAGCAAAGGGTGTAGTCTTACGGAGAGTGACATACCTTTTGCTTGGTTAAGTGAGTTCCCAAATGCACAGGTGCTTATTGATTACGCTTTATCGCTGATGCCTGCAAAAAAAGGCAAAGCTGATGCGAGACTTCTTGCCCGGAGAGAATGCGAAACAGCCCTTTTTTATTCTGTAGAGCGTACATTTGTATTGCCAAGAATTAAACATGGTTTTGCCACTGTAGATGAATTCGTTGATTATGCAAACTCCGTTACTAACCGCCGAAAAAGCCGAGCCGGTCGGTCTTTAGAGCTTCAACTGAAATCCATTTTTACTGAGGAAAACTTGTCTTTTGCTCATGGCGAGATTTCCGAAGGGAATAAAAAACCAGATTTTTTATTTCCCTCTATCCAAGCATATCAAAACCTCAATTGGCCTGACACAAAACTGCGCATGTTGGCGGCTAAAACCACTTGCAAAGATCGCTGGCGGCAAATCCTCAACGAGGCTGACCGTATACCAGCTAAACATCTTGTGACCTTACAGCAGGGGGTGTCAGAAAACCAATTCAAGGAAATGCGCAAGGCTGGTGTTATATTGGTCGTACCTCAAGCTCTTCATAAAAACTACCCTGCAAGTGTGCAACCGGAAATCATGACACTAGGGGCATTCATCAAGGAGGCCAAGACGGCATGTATGTAAAAAATAGGTTGTTTCTCCATGGATGTTACGCTTGGTTTGTTGGTTTTCCAGCTAGTGGTCGTGTTGTCTCTGATTCAGCATAAGGTTTCCGATAAAGTCTATTGTGAAAGACCATCTATTGAGAAATTTGTTAGCCTAGTTGAAGCACGACAATTAGTATTCGAGTTAATCATGCATGAACTAGACGGAGGACGAGTTCGCAACCATGGCTATCCTTGGAGGCTTGTTAATGAAGATTTCCTTTCCGATTTGTTTTCTCTTCAAGTTAAAGTTCGCTAAGACCCTATAGCAGTGGCATTATTGTTCCGCTCTGCGGGTAATTGGCGCAGGAGCACCGAAGAATCCATTCCCACACCAGAGCGTCACTGCCATTAAGTTAAGCCGTCATTCCGGCAGATGGACCGCCAGAATCCGGATTGCAGGTATGCCAACAATCTATGCCATCCTTGGAGCCTAGGTTCCGGCGATCCCTGCCGGAACGACGAGTTTTTTCTTAACTTATGGCAGTGACACCGGAGCGTGGGAACGATCAAACGTCACTTTGTTGCCCGACATTCAGGCGTCGGGCGCATAAGAGCCCCGCCCGACATGGCTTATATTACATGGCTTATACCGAACAGGTCGATGAGCCGCAACCATTGTAACGCTGGAGGAACGAACCATGAGCCGCCCCGCCTTGACTCTGCCTACATTGTATGAGCAATTAATGGATTTGCCGGAAAACATCACCGGTGAAATTATCGACGGCGTACTCTATACCCAGCCGCGTCCCAGCGGACGGCATGGCATGGCGGAAAGCGCGATGGGTGCGACCTTGTTTCCACCATTCCAGCGCGGCAAAGACGGACCTGGCGGCTGGTGGATTTTGGACAAACCCGAAGTTCATTTTGTCCGCGACACTGTGGTTGCCGTGCCGGATTTGGCCGGGTGGCGACGCGAGCGGATGCCGAACCTCCCGGAAGACCATCGCTTTGAAGTGGTGCCGGACTGGGTTTGCGAAATCCTCTCGCCGTCCACTGGCAAAAAAGACCGCGCTAAGAAGTTGCCGCTCTATGCCCGTTATGGCGTAGCCCACGCTTGGTTGGTCGATCCATTGGCGCAGACCTTGGAAGCCTTCTCGCTTCATGAAGGGCATTGGTTGCTGATTGCCACCCTCACAGACGATGATCCGGTTAGCTTGGCCCCGTTCGATGCCATCACGTTTTCACTGGCAGATTTGTGGGTATGATGGCCTTGCTTGCCCAAAACGAAGCGGGGCGGGATTTGCAATCCCGCCCCGGACTTTTCGTGCAGGGTTCGTCATTCCTGCCCGGCACAAAACGTTGCGGACGGGATGGCATGTCCCGCCCGGCAAAGCATTTGCACAACCGACTAGTTACCGTCCATGGCCTGGATTTCGGCATCCCTGCCGAAATGACGGGCTTTCAATACTTTTAGGATGGTTCCCACGCTCCTGCGTCACTGCCATTAAGTTAAGCCGTCATACCGGCAGGGATTGCCGGTATCCAGAACACAGGGAGGTGAATCTAGTCCGCCCTCCATGGCCTCTGGGTTCCGGCATTCCCTGCCGGAACGACGGGTTTTTCCTTAACTTAATGGCAGTGACGCTCCTGCGTGGGAACCGTTATCGTTTCGCTTTGCGGCCAATTGGCGCAGGAGCGCCGAAGAATCCATTCCCACGCCGGAGCGTGGGAACGATCAAAGTGATTAAACCCCTTAGCCCCATGCGTTTCATTACAGCGTTTTCATCTTTAAAATAAATCTAAAAAAGGATATTTAGTACCCCCTTTCATTTAAGCGTATATCCCGCACCACCTACTAGCTATCATGTAATTTTTAGATGTTGAAAACGCTGGAGAGGTTGAAAACGCTGTATTACTCCTCCCCCAACTGCGCCAACAAATCCGCATGGTGTTCGTGGATCAACGGCTCGACCACCGGGTCGAGGTCGCCCTGCATGATTTCTTCCAACCGGTACAGCGTCAGGTTGATGCGATGGTCGGTCAGCCGGCCTTGCGGGAAGTTGTAGGTGCGGATGCGTTCGGAGCGGTCGCCACTGCCGACTTGCAGTTTGCGGTCGGCGGCGATTTCGGAACTGCGTTTTTCCTGTTGTGCGGAGAGGATGCGCGATTTCAGCAGCGACATGGCCCGTGCGCGGTTTTTATGCTGGGAGCGTTCATCTTGGCACTCCACCACTGTGTTTGTGGGGATATGCACGATGCGGATGGCCGATTCGGTGCGGTTGACGTGCTGTCCGCCCGCCCCGGAGGCGCGGTAGGTATCGACACGCAAATCTTCCGGGTTGATTTCCACATCGTCGATTTCGTCCACCTCAGGCAGAATCGCCACGGTGCAGGCCGACGTGTGGATGCGGCCTTGGGCCTCGGTGGCGGGTACGCGCTGGACGCGATGGGTGCCGGATTCGAATTTCAATTGCGAGTAAACGTCCTGCCCGCTGATGCGCAACACCGCCTCCTTGTATCCCCCCGATTCGCCCTCGCTCTCGCTGATGATTTCAGGCTTCCAGCCTTTGTTTTCGGCATAGCGGGTGTACATGCGGAAGAGGTCCCCGGCGAATAGCGCCGCTTCGGCCCCGCCGGTCCCGGCGCGCACTTCCAAGAAAATATTACGTTCGTCGTTGGGGTCTTTCGGCAGCAGCAAGAGTTGCAAAGCTTGGGTCAGTTGTTCGGACTTCTCACGGGCGGCGGCTATTTCATCCTTGGCCATGGCGCGAACCTCGGGGTCGTCGTCTTGGGCTAGGGTTTCCGCGTAGTCGATTTCATCTGCCGCGGCCCGATAGTCGCGAAAACAGCTAATCACCGGGTTGAGTTGGGCGTATTCCTTGCTCAACGCACGAAAGCGGTTCTGGTCGTTCTGCACTTCCGGTTCGGCCAGCAAGGCGGTAATTTCCTCGAAGCGGCTGGTAAGATTGTCGAGTTTGTTTTGGATGGAGGCTTTCACGGGTTATTGGGTGTCTTTGAGTTGAAAAATTTCCCGCACGGCGGCAATCAGGTCATGGCGCTCCTCGGCCCCTGCCTGTTTGATCTGGGTGCTGGGAATGTGGATGAGCTTGCTAGTGAGTGTGCTGGCCAATTGCTTGAGTACGTCCTCCGCCAATCTGCCATTCTTCAGGGCGCGCAAGGCGTTGTTCAATGCTTCGTCGCGGTGTTTTTCGGCCTGGGCGCGAAAGTCTAGCAGGGTTTCAGTCGCCCCTTGCGCTCTCATCCAGGCAAGAAAATGGTCCACTTCGGTGTCGATGATTTCCTCAGCCTGCTTGGCTGCTTCCTGCCTTGACCGGATGCCTTCCTCGACCGTGTTGCGGAGATCGTCAACCGTGTAGAGATAAACGTCGCTCAACTGTCCCACTTCCGGCTCAATATCGCGCGGCACAGCCAGATCAACCATGAACATGGGTTTGTGCTTTCTCGCTTTAAGCGCACTCTCCACGCTGCCCTTGCCTAGGATTGGCAATTGGCTGGCGGTGGATGACACGAGGATATCGGCTTTGGCGAGGTGCTTGCCCAGTTCCGGCAGAGTTATGGCGAAACCATTGAATTGCGCAGCCAATGCGTGGGCGCGCTCGAATGTCCGGTTGGCAATGATGATCTCGCCAATGCCCTGCTCATGCAGATGGCGGGCAGTGAGTTCGATGGTTTCGCCAGCGCCGATGAGAACGGCGGTCTGCTCTTTGAGGCTGTCAAAGATGCGTTGGGCCAACCGTACCGCCGCAAAGGCCACGGAAACCGGGCTGGAGCCTATCGCCGTGTCGGTGCGGACTTTTTTTGCGGCGTTAAAAGTATGATGGAAAAGTTTGTTTAGCGTCTTGCCCAAGGTTCCTGCCTCGGCGGCCACTTGGTAGGCGGTTTTCATTTGGCCTAGGATTTGCGGTTCACCGAGAATCATGGAATCCAGGCCGCAGGCAACGCGAAAAATATGGCGGATAGTTTCCGCGTCGGTGTGCGCATAAAGGTAAGGGTGGAATTCTTCCCGCTTTAGCCTCTGTTCATGGGCAATCCAGTCGATGATCCTTTCCTTGTCGGAACTTCCCGTCCCACAGTAAACCTCGGTGCGATTGCAAGTGGAAAGAATCGCGGCTTCTTCGACCTCGGGCAGACGAACCAATTCCGCCAAGGCCGACCGTAGGCGCTCGGCTGGAAAGGCCACACGCTCTCTGATCGAGACGGGTGCGGTGTTATGATTTAGTCCCAATGTCAAAATAGTCATCGACTCATCTATATTGCCCGTGGTTCAATAAATATAGTGATTTTAACTGATGTTACGCACCGTAGGCCGGAATAAGCCTGTTTACGGGCGTTTCCGGCCTGTGGTCTTGTGGTTGCCATGCCGGAAAAACCCGCTGGGGTGGGCTTAATCCGGCCTAATTCCAGGCTTCATCATCACCGTGAATAACATCTGATTTTTAAAAAAAAGCCCTTCAGGCCGGACAGTTCCGCCTTCAACTATTGCCGCAAGCCTAGGAAAGCGTAAAATCATCTTAAGTTATGATCCGGCAGCGACATAAAGTTTAGGGGCTTGGATCGCGTCCCTCTGTCAGCGCCTAAGGCCGAACTTGCCAAGCTTACCCCAAATTGGGCTTGGGGATATATCTCTTATTTTATCTGTCATTAACCTGCTGTGTTTCTAGAGACTTGATTCAGTGACGAAATGTTTGATTTGTTTGGCAACTGTGGTCGGCTTCCTAGTTTCGGGATGCGCCGTTAAGAATTCCTCCAACATCGAAGCTGTTGCGCCTTACGAT
Source organism: Candidatus Methylumidiphilus alinenensis (assembly GCA_003242955.1). Classification (GTDB taxonomy): domain Bacteria; phylum Pseudomonadota; class Gammaproteobacteria; order Methylococcales; family Methylococcaceae; genus Methylumidiphilus; species Methylumidiphilus alinenensis. The sequence continues at coordinate 8,402 of QJPH01000446.1, read as the reverse complement.
GATGTGCGTATTGCCAAGGGTAATGGGTCACCGCAAGGTGAGGATGCGATTTACTATATTTTGGCTGCTGAACTGGCCGGTCAGCGCGGGCAATATGATGCCGCGCTGGACAATTACCTTAAAGCCTCTGCCTTGACAGGCGATGTCAAAATTCTTCAACGAGCCACCCAGATAGCACTTTACCTCAAAAAATCCGACCAAGCTTTGGCAACATCCTCCGCATGGCTACAGCGACAACCTGATAGCATTGATGCCCGAAGGCTTACTGCCTTCTTGTTGCTGAAGTCAGGTAGAATCGACGAGGCAGCGGACCAGTTTATCGTGATACTGGGCGTTCCCGGTGTGGACATTGAACCGACCATGATTGACTTGGTAAAATTGCTGAGTACAGAGGTTTCCAAGGAGGATGGCCTCAAGTTTATGCGCCGACTGGGCGAGCGTTTCCCGAATATGGCCGAGATCCACCTTGCATTCGCCTTACTGGCTACCGACAAGGGGGAGTATCGGTCCGCGCTTGACGAAACCGAGAAGGCTCTTGCACGACGGCCGAATTGGAGTCGAGCCCACTTGTTGCAAGCACAATTGATGTCCAGAATGGGTGATTCTCAAAAGGCTAAGGAGGTCATGCGGAAAGCCATACAGAGTGAACCGGGCAATACCCGGCTCCGGTTAGTTTATTCCCAGTTTCTTGCCAAGGCGGGCGATATCCAAGGGGCGACCAAAGAACTAGAAAAAGTCTTGGCAAAGGAGCCTAGCAATGAAGATGCCATACTTGGTATGGCCATGTCCCAAATGGATTTGGGGCAGGAAGCAAAGGCCCGGCAATTGCTTGAACGCCTAGTCAATTCGCCCAGCCATAGCATGCAGTCTTACTTTTATTTAGGACTCATTGAAGCCAAGAAAAGAAACTTCCAAGCTGCGGCGCAATGGTTTGACAAGGTCAATGAAGGCCCTCTGGCTTTCGATGCCCAAGTGAATGCCCTTACTGCGTTGATATTTCAAGGTCAAACAGCCGAAGCGAGGCAACGACTAGGCGAAATCCGTAAGAAATTTCCGCAACAAGCATTGCGCATGTACTTGCTTGAAGCTGAATTGTTGAGTAAAAACAAGCAGTTCACGGAGGCATTCGATTTATTGAGCCAAGCTTTACAGGAAATTCCAGGCCAAACCGAGTTGCTTTATGCCCGCGCACTGGTCGCCGAAAACTTGAACCGGTCGGAAATTCTTGAGGCGGATCTTAGGGCCATTCTGGCAAAGCAACCGGATGATGCAAACGCGCTCAATGCGTTAGGATTTGCCTTGGCGGATCAATCCGAACGTTTGGAGGAAGCCAAGCGTTACATTGCAAGGTCACTGCAACTTAAACCTAACGAACCAGCGTTTCTTGATAGTTATGGCTGGGTTAGCTATCGGATGGGGGATAAGGCGATGGCTTTGGAATATCTGCGCCGGGCCTACGATCTCCTCAAAGACCCCGAAATTGGAACACATCTTGGTGAAGTTCTTTGGGAGTCAGGAAAACAGAATGACGCTAAAGCCATTTGGAATGAGTTGTTGCGCAAGTATCCCGACAATGACGATATCAAAAAAGTCATGCCCCGATATCCAGAAGCCTTCAAATAACCTGATTTAGTGAGATGCATCAGCTATTCCGTCATTCCGGCATGGATCGCCGGAATCCAGATTCTAGGGAAGCCAACAGTCTATGCCGTCCATGGAGCCTAGGTTCCGGCGATCCATGCCGGAACGACGGCGTACTGAGTTTAGCACAAGTCATTTTCGGAATTGTCCTACTCGCTTATGGCTTAGGCGGTTGTACGCCTTTCATTGGCAGGGGAATTTCGCCGCCTTCCAGCGAGGTCCAGCAACAGCTTTACGCAATCAAAAACTGGACATTGGATGGGCGCATCGCTGTAAAGGCCGGCCAAGAAGGCTGGAACGCCAATCTATTCTGGGAACACGATGGAGGGCAGGACCGGCTTCGAATTTATGGGCCTTTCAGCCAAGGTGCGGTGTCTATCATCTTGCAGGGCCATATGGTTTACATCAACGAAGGCAATGGAATAGTCACTAGTTCGCATGACCCTGACGATTTGTTGCAAAAGAGACTAGGTTTCTCGGTACCCTTAAGCAGTTTGCGCTTTTGGGTGCTTGGCCTTCCTGCCCCGGATAATCAATACCGGGCGGAATTGGATGACAAGGGTGGATTGAAAGGCTTTGAACAACAAGCGTGGGTGTTGGGTTTTGAAAGCTTTGAAAGCGTCGGCAATTTCGTCATGCCAAAAAAAATGACCATCCAGGGAAATCAGGTGAGGTTGAGGCTGGTAGTGGATCAATGGGTGTTTAAAAAATAGTCCAGAGGTGTTTATGTCCGTGAAAAAATTGCGCCTGCCCGCACCGGCAAAATTGAATCTTATGCTGAGGATAGTAGGTCGCAGGCCGGACGGTTATCATTTGCTACAGACCGTATTCCAGTTCATCGACCGATGTGATTGGATCGAGCTGAGTCCCCGCCAAGACGGGCTTATCCGCTTGTCTAACCCGCTACAGGGTGTGCCTGAAGAATCTGATTTAACCGTGCGCGCGGCCTTGTTGCTGCGTCATGCAGTGGGCGATGATAGCTTGGGTGTCCAAATCACTGTGGAAAAAAACTTACCCATGGGTGGCGGGCTGGGTGGCGGCAGTTCCGACGCGGCAACCACCTTGCTAGGGCTTAACGCATTGTGGGATTTAGGGTTGTCGATTGACGCATTGGCGGGTTTGGGCCTTAAGCTCGGAGCCGATGTGCCAGTATTTGTAAGGGGTTTCGCAGCCTGGGGGGAGGGGGTGGGTGAGGATTTGACCCCGTTGCCGGAATTGCCAGAACCTTGGTATCTAGTGCTGGCCCCGCCTTGCCATGTCGCTACGGGAGCAGTTTTTTCGTCACCGGAATTGACACGGGACAATAAACAGATCAAAATAAGCGACTTTGTTGCCGGTCAGCAAGAAAACCATTGCCTTCCTGTCGTTGTAAAGATGTATCCTAAAATTGGGGAGGCAATTAACGCGGTAGGCGAATACGCCCAGTCACCTAAATTGACTGGCACTGGTGCATGTGTATTCGGCGCATTCGATTCTAAAGCGGATGCCGAAAATGCAGCACGAAGTTTATCTGTCGAATGGTTGGTTTTCGTAGCGAAGGGAATGAACCGCTCTAGCGTACATAGTGCGCTTGGTATAGCATAAGTATAAAATAATTTCATTTTTGGGGTGTCGCCAAGCGGTAAGGCACGGGGTTTTGATCCCCGCATACCCAGGTTCGAATCCTGGCACCCCAGCCACTTACAGTTGAAGATTTTCCGTTAGCTTACATGGGTTGGGGGAACTTGAATGACCGATGCCACGTTCATGGTGTTTTCGGGTAATGCTAATGTTTCCCTCGCAGAGGGAATCGTCCGCAAATTAAACATGCGTTTGGGGATGGCAAGCGTGGGTCGATTCAGCGACGGGGAGATCTCCGTCGAAATCGAAGAAAACGTGCGCGGCAGGGAGGTGTTTTTGGTGCAGCCCACCTGTGCGCCTATCAACGAAAATCTAATGGAGTTGCTGATTATGATCGACGCATTTCGTCGGTCATCAGCATCAATTATCACGGCAGTGATACCCTATTACGGCTATTCCCGCCAAGATCGAAGAACACGGTCTTCTCGTGTACCCATTTCAGCCAAGCTGGTCGCAAAAATGATTTCGGCGGCAGGGGCAGACAGGGTGTTGACGGTTGATTTGCATGCCGATCAAATCCAAGGTTTTTTTGATGTTCCCGTAGACAATGTTTATGCATCGCCGATTTTGCTGGGTGATGTGTGGAAGAAGCAGTACTCCAATTTGATGGTTGTTTCGCCCGACATCGGTGGTGTTGTAAGGGCTAGAGCCTTGGCTAAACGCATGGATGATGCAGATTTGGCTATTGTCGATAAACGCAGGCCCCGGCCAAATGAGTCTAAGGTGATGAACATCATCGGTGACGTGCAGGGGCGAACCTGTGTAATGGTTGATGACTTGGTCGATACAGCCGGCACTTTATGCAAGGCGGCCAAGGCGTTGAAGGACAATGGGGCGGATAAAGTCGTTGCCTATTGCACCCATCCCGTGTTGTCTGGGGCGGCTGTCAATAATATTGAATCTTCAGTTTTGGATGAGTTGGTGGTGACCGACACCATCCCGTTATGCCTGCCTGCACAGACATGCCCAAAGATTCGGGTTTTGAGTGTGGCAGAAATGCTTGCGGAAACAATACGCCGCATAGCGGTAGGCGAGTCAGTGAGTTCCTTGTATGTTGATTGATTTTTAATCATTTTTTATTAACCTGCTTAGAGTATTTCGGAGAAAAAGATGGTAGGCAGTTTTGAGTTTGATGCAGAAATAAGAACCAATACCGGTAAGGGTGACGCGCGACGATCGCGTCGTCTAGGCAAGATTCCGGCGATTGTTTACGGCGGCGGTGCAGAACCCGTCAAATTATGCTTGACCCATCACCGCGTGTTGAAGGCACTGCAGAATGAGGCAGTTTACTCTCATGTGCTGACCCTCAGATATGACGGCAATGAAGAAAAGGCCATATTGAAGGCAATTGAAAGGCATCCCAGTCGGCCTATTATTATGCATATGGACTTCCAGCGCATTAATGAAAATGACACGATTCGAGTTCATGTGCCCCTGCATTTCATAAACCAGGAAACTTCGCTGGGTGTGAAGAAGAGTGGTGTAATCAACCATGCCTTAGCGGAAGTCGAAGTGATTTGCTTGCCGCAACATCTGCCTGAGTTTATCGAAGTTGATATGGCTAAAGTCGATGTAGGCGAAATGGTGCATCTTTCCGACCTTCAAGTGCCACCCGGTGTGGAGATTGCGGAATTGACCCACGGGGCAGCCAATGATCGCGCAGTGGCCAGCATTCACGCGTCCCACGTAACGGAGACTGAGGAGTAGCCATGTAGGGCGGAACCATGGACGGGTTCCGCCGAATAATATGGGCCGGTCGCCAGCATTCGGCGGATCACGTCCCTGTATCCGCCCTACAACCCGTAACTCGGAGGCGGTTTAGGCGCGCTGCGACAATCCGCCGTGGTAGCCATAATGAGGGGCGAGAAGCGTCCAACCTTTGCCACGCGTCTTGCTATAATTCCAGATTTTATCGTTCCAACGCTCCCGCGTGGGAATGCAGCCTTTACCGCTCTTGCGGTTAGATGCCTCCGACGCTGGAGCGTCGCCTGAGGCATTCCCACGCAGAGCCTTCGCCGTTATACACAAGTCCGTTCGAGTCGAAATATTCCGTGGGACGCGGGTTATACCATCGTTACTGGAAAAAGAAGTCTCACGCAATGACACATAATTAAAGAAGAAGTGAGGGGCGTGAAGCAGAAGAGTAGACACTAGAAACGTAACACGTTACAATAACCCTTCTACAGCGTTTTTAATATCGAATAGTTACTTGTTGGATTATACCATTTTGCATAGCACAGACACACAGGTTAGTTTGAATGAGTGTCCTTTATTATTTTTCCTTTGTTAAGAAAAAACGCTGTACATGAATGCAAATCGGGACTCCTAGCGGTGAAAAAAATGGCACATAGGCCGTTTTGACGGTCAACAAAAGACGTTGCCAAAACGGCGGAACACGCCTGTTGCGCCCTTGCCGCGTTGTAAGCGTTCACTCCCCCCTGCCTTTTCCTGGGAACGCGGCCATCTTGGCCGCCATTTCAGCGGGCGAGACGCCCGCGCTCCCAGGGGGGAGTGAACGCTTACGCCGCGTTGATGGAAGCCCATAGGCGCATTATTATACGCGTTTAAATGATTGGTTGGCATACATTTCTGCAAAAGGTATGTGAAGCATAGAGAAATCTTGATATACAGCATTTTCATCTTGAAAATATACCTAAAACAGACATTCCGTTAAACCTTCAGGTTAACCGAATAACCTGTGCTATCATACCCACTACCAAGTAACTCTTTGATGTTGAAAATGCTGTAATTGATGCTAAGGAAAGCTACAAATGATTAAAAATTTTCGACACAAAGGCTTAAAAGCTCTGTATGATGATGATGAAAAAAGCGGTGTCAAGCAAGACCAAGTAAAACGGCTTCGTTCATTGTTGGCAAGATTAGATGCAAGCAGCAAGGTATCTGATATGGATTTTCCGGGATTGCGTTTGCATCCATTGCAAGGCAATCTTCACGGGTTTTATGCCGTTGATGTGTTAGGCAATTGGCGGTTTATTTTCCGTTTTGATAAGGATGGGAATGCGACTGACGTTGATTTAATTGATTACCATTGAAGCAGGAAAAAAATGGCTATGGTGAATCCCCCGCACCCTGGCGAAACTATTCGTGAGTTGTGTCTTGAACCCTTAGGTTTAAGCGTGACCAGTGCCGCTGAGGGTTTAGGCGTAACGCGTAAAGCACTTTCAGAGTTATTGAATGGACATTCTGGCATATCTACAGAAATGGCTGTGCGCTTGTCTTTGGGCTTTGGAGGTAGTGCGGAAAGCTGGTTATTACAACAAAATCTCTACGATTTGGCCCAAGCCAGAAGCAAAATAGGCAATTTAAACATTAAACGGTTTGCTTCCGTTTGATGTTTGGCTTCAAAGTTACAGCGTTTTATGCCCTTAGCCTATAATTTGATCGTCGGGTTAGGCAATCCCACTTCAGAGTATGAATTGACGCGCCATAATGCAGGTTTTTGGTTTGTGGACGAGGTCGCCTGTCGTTACGGCCTTAGTTTTCGTTCCGACGCGCGGAGCCAAAGTCTGTTGGCTACGATGGATATAAATGGCGAGCGGGTTTATCTGCTTAAACCGATGAAATATATGAACCGTAGCGGTGACTCGGTTGCTGCCTTGGCAAGCTATTACAAAATTTCCACATCAAAGATTCTGATTGCCCATGATGAGCTGGATTTACCGCCGGGTGTAGTGAGATTGAAAGTCGGCGGTGGACATGGCGGGCACAATGGCTTGCGTGACATCATCGCAAAGTTGGGTTCAGCCGATTTCACGAGGATTCGTTTGGGCATTGGGCATCCCGGAAACCGCAATGACGTAGTGGACTATGTGCTCCACCGCCCCTCAATCGGTGACCGTGAATTGCTGCTCGGGGCTGTCGAAAGGTCTATTGAATTTATTCCACAAATCTTAAGCGGTGGGTTGGATAAGGCTATGAACGCGTTACATTGATGTTGTTGCAGAAATATGCTTGCCATCGCTTGACATGAATAGCTCCGCAGGTGATAATAGCGGACTGATTTTGCGGAGGGGTTCCCGAGCGGTCAAAGGGATCAGACTGTAAATCTGACGGCTCAGCCTTCGAAGGTTCGAATCCTTCCCCCTCCACCAATTTTCTTTATGCGGGTGTAGTTCAACGGTAGAACCTCAGCCTTCCAAGCTGATGGTGTGGGTTCGATTCCCACCACCCGCTCCAAGAAGTAAAGCTATGCCCATATAGCTCAGTCGGTAGAGCACTTCCTTGGTAAGGAAGAGGTCTCCGGTTCGATTCCGGATATGGGCTCCAGATTATATAGTTATTTTATTGGCTGTTTTTCGATAATAAACAGAGGATTTGCGTATGGCTAAAGAAAAATTTTCGCGCACCAAGCCGCATGTAAATGTGGGTACGATTGGTCATGTAGACCATGGCAAGACGACCTTGACTGCGGCGTTGACAAAGATCGGCTCGGAGCGGTTCGGCGGTGAATTCAAAGCCTACGACCAGATTGACGCGGCACCGGAAGAGCGTGCGCGCGGCATCACCATCGCCACGGCTCACGTCGAGTACGAATCGCCCAACCGTCATTACGCGCACGTCGATTGCCCAGGCCACGCCGACTATGTGAAAAACATGATTACCGGTGCGGCGCAGATGGACGGTGCAATTCTAGTTTGCTCGGCTGCCGACGGCCCGATGCCGCAAACCCGTGAACACATTTTGCTGGCCCGTCAAGTGGGCGTACCCTTCATCGTCGTCTACCTGAACAAGGCCGACATGGTGGACGATCCCGAACTTTTGGAGTTGGTGGACATGGAGTTGCGCGAGTTGTTGAGCAAGTACAACTTCCCTGGCGACGACACCCCAATCATCACAGGCTCCGCATTAAAGGCTTTGGAGGGCGATCAAAGCGAAATCGGTGTGCCGTCCATCATTAAGCTAGTGGAAGCGCTTGATAGCTACATACCGATGCCCGAGCGCCCGATTGACAAACCGTTCCTGATGCCGATAGAAGACGTTTTTTCTATTTCTGGTCGCGGCACGGTGGTGACGGGCCGAATCGAGCGCGGCATCATCAAAGTTGGTGAAGAAGTGGAAATCGTGGGGTTGAAGGATACGGTCAAGTCGACTTGCACCGGAGTGGAAATGTTCCGTAAGCT
>QJPH01000363.1 GCA_003242955.1 Candidatus Methylumidiphilus alinenensis | reverse complement strand
GGTGATTTCCAATAATGAATCCACCAAAACCGAAATGAATTGTCCACGAAAATCACCAACAATTCCTCCACAAATCACCTTGCCAAGCTGGAGCTTGGCGTTCCTTCTGGGAGCGCCAAGCCCCAGCTTGGCCTTTGGATGGGATGTTCTTTATTGGATATCACCTTACCGATATAGGAGCAGGGCTTGCCTCGCAAGGCAAGCCTTGCAATCCCGCATCACTTTTAATCGCACCCAGGAGAACCCCCCTTACGATAAAATCCCAGCCAGCGGCATCGCCTCCGCCCTAGATCGCCGGCGCTCCGCTTGGCTCTCCGGGCGGATGCTTGGCCGCTAGCCTTATCTCACGACCGGACCCGGGCGCAGCGAAAGCCAGTGATGAGGCTGCGGAAGCCGGGGACGAAGCGGAAACGGGACGCAGAACGGAAGTTCCACGCGTTGCTGACCCAGGACCCGCCGCGAAGCACACGGCCCACGCCAGTTGCACTCACCCTGCCATCTCCCGTGGGTTTGCTGGCGGGGCTCCAAGCACTGCCATCCGACTGCGCGCCGTTGTAATTGCCATGCCATTCATCCTGCACCCATTCCCAGACATTGCCGTACATTTCGTACAATCCCCACGCATTCGGCGGCAGGGATTGTACCGGGACGGTTTTTACCCGATACTGGCCTTTTTTGCCCCCGACATAAGGATGATTGCCGTCGTAGTTGACCTGTTCCGGGGTGATGTTGCCACCGAAACTGAACGGCGTTGATGTCCCGGCTCGACAGGCATATTCCCATTCGGCTTCACTCGGCAAGCGGTAGCTTTGGCTGGTCTGTTGGCTTAACCAAGCGCAATAGGCTTGTGCGTCGTGCCAAGACACATAGATGACCGGGCGCGTCTCCCGACCCCAGCCTTTATCATCGGGCAATTCCCGGTTAGTGTTTCGGCAAAATAGGTCGTAGTCGGCAAACGTCACCGCAGTGACCCCCAGCGCAAATGGCGTTTGGATGATGACCTCATGTTGTGGGCCTTCACTGTCCATCCGTTCCGGCTCATCGGGCGGGGAACCCATCAGGAACCGCCCCGAAGGAATCACCACCATCAATGGACCCTCGCCGCCTATCTTTAATGGGTCGCGGAAGGTTTGACCGGGGATGAATAGGTTTGCCGGGGGTGTTTGGAGGGGCAAGGCTGTTGCATTAAGGTTTTTATCGTCATTCCGGCAGGGATCGCCGGAATCTAGGCTACAGGGATGTTCTGGGTCCGAGCCGTCCATGGAATCTGGATTCCGGCGATCCCTGCCGGAATGACGGCTTAACTCAACAGGCCGTAGGTCGGCATCCCCATGCCGACTTTCATCAATCGCGCCTTTGGCGGCAAAGGGTTGCCGCCCTACGCCCAAATGCCCCCTCAGTGCAGCCAATAATTGAGCCAAGCCGGGATGGTCTGGCTCGCCTTTCCATCCGATCATATCAGCCGTTTGGATGCGGCTAAAGCCATAAGGATAATTCACCCGTTCGATCAGGGCAGGGAACAGCTTGTTGTTGCCTTTGCCGTACTCGGCTTCCTCCAATACATATTCACTGGTTCTGGATTGGGCCGACCACAAAGCCACCACGGATTTGGCGACTTCAAGCTGATGTTCGATTTCTTGATCCCAGCGCCGCCCGACTTGGTTTTGCACATCTATATAGACGGTCCAACCCTCCGCCGCCAACCTGTCGGTAAGTTGCTTGGCTATTGCGCTGTCGGTCCTCGAATAGCAAATGAATATGTCGCTCATGCCTTACGCCTGTTTCAACCCTAGATGATGGGCTGTAATTTTACCATAGTGTCGCCGTAACCCCTGGACCCCCCCTAACCCCCCTTTTGCAAAGGGGGGAACTGATGGATGCATCGCTTTTAATCGCACCCGGCAACGAGCAAACCAAGCCGGACGGGATTTGTAATCCCGTCCGCAGTGTTTTGTGCGTTGAAGGCTACCGATTGGTTCGTACAAAACGTAAGCGAAGGGGTTACAAACCCCATCACGCTCGCCAACCTGACCATTGCCATATCACCCTTCGCTTGCGCTTTTACGTTGCGTCGTTGCGCCGTTGCGTGAGACAAAAAAATCTTTACCCACTAAATGACATGCCGTATTGCGAGAAAGGCAAAAGAAGGTCTCACGCAACGGCGCAACGACGCAACGTTAAGAGCAAAGCAGAACCTACCTGGCCCACCGTGAAATGAAACTTGCCACCCCCTTCGACAAACTCCAATAAGCTTGGACGCTTGATGTATTCGGGTATCCTTGTCCCTACGGTTTTGGCCTAGTGGTAATTGCTGCCTACCAACGTGCGTAACTTTAGCTGATAATTGCTGTGTTGCTCGTTCCCAAGCTCCCGCTTGGGAATGGGGTTTTTGAAGCTCCAGCTTCCCGAAGAACGGCCAAGCAGGAGCTTGCAAGATAAGGGTTCCCAAGCCGGAGCTTGGGAACCAGCCAAAAAATTCAAATTCCCGCTTCCATTTCAATCGCGTTGCCAATATAATACGTAGGCTAAATAAATGACCTATAGCAGGCGCGTAGCTCAGTTGGTTAGAGCACCACCTTGACATGGTGGGGGTCGTTGGTTCGAGTCCAATCGCGCCTACCAATACCCAAAGCACCGCGCATGGCGGTGCTTTTTTGTTAATGCTGTTTTCCGAGTTTTTTGACCTTAAATGCCCGTAGTCACCCTTCCCGACGGTTCCAAGCGCGAATTTGACCGCGCAGTGACGCTACGCCAAGTAGCCGAGTCCATAGGCGCGGGCTTGGCGCGGGCGGCTGTGGCCGGGAAAGTGGATGGACGCTTGGTCGATCTGTCCTTTATATTGCAATCCGATGCGGCTGTGGCTATCGTCACCCCGCGTGATGCCGAAGGCGTTGAGGTAATCCGCCATTCCGCCGCCCATCTGCTGGCGCAGGCGGTTAAGTCGCTGTACCCCAATGCGCAGGTCACCATCGGCCCGGTGATCGAAGACGGCTTTTATTATGATTTTGCCTTTGAGCGCCCGTTTACGCCGGATGATTTGCTGGCCATCGAAAAAAAGATGGAGGAATTGGCCGCGCAAAACATGGAAGTCCAGCGTAGCGAATTGCCGCGTGACGAGGCGATCTTGTTCTTCCGCAGCTTGGGGGAAGACTACAAGGCCGAAATCATCGAATCCATCCCGGCTGGGGAGACGCTATCGCTTTACACCCAAGGGGGTTTCACCGATTTGTGCCGTGGCCCTCATGTGCCGGACACTGGCAAGCTGAAGGCTTTCAAGCTGATGAAAATCGCCGGGTCTTACTGGCGTGGCGATTCCAATAATGCCATGTTGCAACGGATTTATGGCACGGCTTGGGCAGAGAAGAAAGATTTAAAAGATTATTTGCACCGGTTGGAGGAAGCTGAAAAACGCGACCATCGCAAAATCGCCAAAACCTTGAGCCTGTTCCATTTGCAGGAAGAAGCACCGGGCATGGTTTTTTGGCATCCGGCTGGCTGGACTTTGTGGCAGACCGTCGAGCAATACATGCGCGAGGTGTTCCGTGATAATGGCTATCAGGAAATCAAGACGCCATTAATCGTAGGGCGCTCGCTGTGGGAAAAGTCAGGGCATTGGGACAAGTTCCAAGACCAGATGTTTACGACAGCATCCGAGGAGCGGGATTTCGCCATCAAGCCAATGAACTGCCCCTGCCATATACAAGTTTATAATCAAGGTTTGAAGAGTTACCGTGATTTACCCTTGCGCTTGGCCGAGTTCGGCTCCTGCCATCGCAACGAATTATCCGGCGTGCTGCACGGAATCATGCGAGTTCGGGGTTTTACCCAAGACGACGCGCATATCTTCTGCACCGAGGAACAAGTGCAGGCAGAGGTGTCTGACTTTATCGACCTTCTGCACCGGGTTTATGCTGATTTCGGCTTTAACCAAGTGCTGGTCAAGTTATCGACCCGCCCTGAGAAACGTGTCGGTTCCGATGAAGTTTGGGACAAAGCCGAAGCGGCATTGCAAATGGCCTTGGACAGCAAGGGCTTGGACTTCGACCTGCAACCCGGCGAAGGCGCATTTTATGGGCCGAAGATTGAATTTTCGCTAAAAGACTGCCTTAACAGGGTCTGGCAATGCGGCACAATCCAAGTGGATTTTTCCATGCCGGAAAGGCTGGGGGCCGTTTATGTGGCTGAGAGTGGCGCAAAACAGTCGCCAGTGATGCTGCACCGGGCGATACTCGGTTCAATGGAACGATTCATCGGCATACTGATCGAGCATTATGCGGGTTATTTTCCGCTTTGGCTGGCACCGACCCAAGTTGCCGTCATCAATATCACCGACCGCCAGGCCGACTATGCCCAGGCAATTGCTAACGAATTGAGTTCAAAAGGCTTAAGGATCAAAACTGACTTGAGAAATGAGAAGATCGGCTTTAAAATCCGTGAACATTCGATGCACCGGATACCTTACCTTCTGATTGTCGGCGACAAGGAAGTTGAGGCACAAACCGTTACATTGCGTAGACAGAACGGAGCCGACCTCGGCAGTTTCAACCTGTCCGATGCCGGGCAGATGCTCATTAATGAAGTTGCCAACCGGGTGGCCAATGCATAATTCTTTTATTTTGGAGGGATAGGGTATCACTGCGAACGACAGAAAAGAGCCTCGTCTTAATGACGAGATTAACTGGGCCCAAGTTAGGCTAATCGGTGCGGAGGGACAGCAATTAGGCATCGTCTCCAGTCGCGAAGCGAAACAAATCGCCTTCGATGCCGAGTTGGACTTGGTGGAAATTTCACCAACCGCCGATCCGCCGGTTTGCCGCGTCATGGATTATGGCAAGTTCCGTTTCGAGCAAAGTAAAAAGCTACAGGCGGCAAAGAAAAAGCAGAAGCTGATCCATATCAAGGAAGTTAAGTTCAGACCGGGTACCGATGAAGGCGACTACCAAATCAAGCTGCGCAACCTGATCCGCTTTCTGCTGGACGGTGACAAAGCAAAAATCACCGTCCGTTTTCGTGGCCGTGAGTTGTCCCATCGCGAATTGGGCATGGACTTGCTGAAACGGATAGAAACCGACTTGCTGGAACATGCCACCGTTGAACAGTTCCCCAAACTGGAGGGGAAACAGTTGAGCATGACGCTTGTGCCGAAGAAGAAGAAAACCTAATCGATCCACTGGAGTATTAGAAAATGCCTAAGATGAAGACTAATCGCGGCGCGGCGAAAAGGTTCCGCAAGACCGCGTCTGGTGGCTTCAAGTGCAACGCATCGCACCGTCGCCACATTTTGACCAAAAAGAGCACCAAGCGTAAGCGTCATTTGCGCAGCCCAAGCATGTTGCATGCTTCGGATGTGAAAAGTGCAAACAGAATGCTACCTTACGCCTGATTTTATCGAATCCAAATATCTATATAAGGGGATATTACATGCCCAGAGTAAAACGTGGCGTAACTGCCCACGCTAGGCACAAAAAAATACTCAAGCTGGCAAAGGGCTATTACGGCGCCCGTAGCCGCGTATTTCGTGTCGCCAAACAAGCCGTCATCAAAGCAGGCCAGTATGCTTATCGGGATCGCAGACAGAGGAAGCGTCAATTTCGCGCCCTGTGGATTACCCGCATCAACGCCGCAGCACGAGAAAGCGGCATTTCTTATAGCCGTTTGATTAACGCCTTGAAGAATGCTTCCATCAATTTGGACCGCAAGGTTCTGGCTGACATGGCAGTTCACGACAAGGAAGGCTTTGCCGAGCTAGTCAAACTGGTCAAACCTGCTTAAGTCCTGATAGAAAGAAGGGGAATAAGTGTGACTGGTTTATCCCCTTTTGTTCTCCTTAGGCTCTTCCCTATGCAATTTTTCATACCAGCAAGGTTAAAGTGATGGATGGCATCCTGACGCAAGCCCGGCAACAGCTTGCCGCCGCCGAGACGCTAGCCGATCTGGACCAGTTACGGGTCCATTACATTGGCAAAAAAGGCGTTTTTACCGAGCGCATGAAAGAGTTGGGCAAGTTGCCGCCTGAAAAGCGAAAAGAAGCGGGCCAAGCCATCAACGTGTCTCGTGACAGTTTCCAATCGGCCTTAGACGAGAGGAAGCTTTGGCTTGAAGAACGTGTACTAGAAATGCGATTGGCAGGAGAAGCCATTGATGTCACTTTGCCGGGCCGCGGACAAGGAGGAGGGGGGCTACACCCGGTAACATTGACCTTGCGTCGCATTTGCAAGTTATTCGGTAATGTCGGCTTTGAGGTGGTCGAAGGCCCGGAAATCGAGGACGATTACCACAATTTTGAAGCACTCAACATACCCGCATCGCATCCCGCACGGGCAATGCATGACACGTTCTATTTCGACGAGCATACGCTGTTGCGTACACACACATCCCCAGTTCAGGTGCGTGTGATGGAAAGCCGTGACGCCCCCTTGCGCATCATCGCACCGGGCAGAGTCTACCGCTGCGACTCGGACCTGACCCATACGCCAATGTTCCATCAGGTCGAAGGCTTTCTGGTTGACGAAACAGTTAGCTTCGCCGATTTGAAGGGCATACTGTATGAGTTTTTGCGGCTGTTTTTTGAAAAGGATATACAGGTCCGTTTTCGTCCATCCTATTTTCCCTTCACCGAACCTTCAGCCGAGGTGGACATTGAATGCGTCATCTGTGGTGGCGGCGGTTGCCGCGTCTGCAAACAAAGCGGCTGGCTTGAAGTAATGGGTTGCGGCATGATCCACCCCATGGTTTTTGCACAGGTCGCCATCGACCCGGAACGCTGGTCGGGCTTTGCCTTCGGCTTGGGAGTCGAGCGCATGGCCATGTTACGCTATGGCATTAACGACTTGCGCTTGTTCTTCGAGAACGACCTAAGGTTCCTGCATCAATTCAGATGAGAAACGATCATGCGTTTTAGCGAAGCCTGGTTAAGAGAATTTATCAATCCACCACTGTCAACCGATCAATTGGTGGGACAGTTGACCATGGCTGGGTTGGAAGTCGATGGCATTGAAGCCGTCGCAGGCCAATTTAGCGGCGTGGTTATAGGGGAAGTGTTGGCCGTGTCGCCGCATCCACAAGCCGACCGGCTTCGAGTATGCAAAGTGTCGGCTGGTGTCACTGAACCTTTGACCATTGTCTGCGGTGCCCCCAATGTTGAGATAGGAATGAAGGCACCGTTGGCCTTGGAAGGCGGCGTTCTGCCAGACGGTACAAAAATCTCAAAATCATCGTTACGCGGTGTTGAATCTTTTGGCATGTTGTGTTCGGCAAAAGAGCTTGGCATGGAAGACAGCCAAGACGGATTGATGGCATTGCCGTTCGATGCGCCGGTCGGTGTCGATTTGCGTGAATACTTGCAACTCAACGATGTCGCCATCGAAATTGATCTGACTCCAAACCGTGCCGATTGCCTGAGCGTCGAAGGCATAGCGCGTGAAGTGGCCCTGCTCAATGGGATAGACAGAAATCCACCTACTTTTAGGGCAACCGAAGCAAGCTGCGAAGACACATTCCCTGTCACGGTGGATGCCCCTGCCGATTGCCCGCGCTACCTAGGCCGCCTAATCAAGAATCTGGACAGGAATGCCGCCACCCCTTTATGGATGCGTGAACGCCTACGCCGTTCCGGGCTTCGGTCACTGGGTCCGTTGGTGGATGTCACCAATTATGTGCTATTGGAGCTTGGACAACCCTTGCATGCCTTTGATGCCGCCAAACTCGACGGGGGCATCCGTGTGCGCCATGGTCAGCCAGGAGAAAAACTACTGCTGCTTAACGGGCAGGAAATCACCCTCACAGAGGATGTGTTGGTTATCGCCGACGAAAAGCGGCCATTAGCCTTGGCTGGTGTTATGGGCGGGGACGGTTCTTCGGTCGACGATACCACCACCGAAATTTTTCTTGAATGTGCATTTTTCACCCCCGCGACAATCATGGGCAAGGCTAGACGCTATGGTTTGAGCACCGATTCTTCCCATCGCTTTGAGCGCGGGGTCGATCCCCAACTGCAACACCGAGCCATGGAACGGGCCAGCCAACTGCTGCTGGAAATCGCCGGAGGCTTGGCCGGACCTATCACCGAAACCCTATCGGAAACCCACTTGCCTTCCCGCCATCCCATTCTATTGCGAGAATCGCGGGTGGAAAAAATGCTGGGCCTGGCCATTCCCCGCAATCTTCTGACTGGCCTACTGACACGCTTGGGATTGGAAGTGGAGGAATTGGCCGATGGATGGAGGACAACCCCACCCGGTTTCCGTTTTGACCTAGCCATAGAAGCCGATCTAATCGAAGAAATTGGCCGGGTATACGGATATGAAAACATCCCCAAGCGTAACCCAGCCTCGCGAATGGAACTGCAAGCGGTTTCCGAAGCTGTTCTGGATATAGAGCGGGTCAAAGATTTATTAGTGGATCGCGGATATCAAGAGGCCATCACTTACAGCTTTGTCGAACCGGGAATGCTGGCAAAGATCGAGCCGGATTTAGAGCCGATAGCCTTGCGTAACCCGATTTCCTCGGATTTGGCAGTTATGCGCACCGGGCTTTGGTGTGGTTTGCTCGATGCGGCGTTGAAGAACATCAACCGCCAGCAAACTCGTGTCCGCCTGTTTGAAGCAGGCTTGCGCTTCACCCGCGCAGAAGGCAAAATAATTCAAGAAAAATCATTGGCAGGTCTAGCTTTGGGTTCTGGGCAGGACGAGCAATGGGGGGAGAAAACCCGCCCAGTCGATTTTTTCGACATGAAATCTGATTTGGAAGCCATTTTACGCCTTGCCGGACATGAGAATCGGGTGATATTTTCCAGCAACAAGCACCCTGCCCTACACCCTGGACAATCCGCCGAATTACTGTTGGACGGTCAGCATTTGGGTTGGCTGGGCATGTTGCACCCAAAACTGGAAAAGGCTTTAGGCTTTGAGACTAGGGTGTTTTTGTTCGAAATGGATCAGCATCGGCTATTGAACCGCAATATCCCGGCCTTCAAACCCCTATCCAAGTTCCCGCAGGTTCGCCGCGACATCGCCATCATCGCCGATACCCAAGTAAGTGCCTTTGCCCTAAGGCAATGTGTGGAAAAACTATCCCCGTTAATCCGCCAAGTTTTGATTTTTGATGTATACCTTGGGACGGGCATAGAAAATGGCAAAAAAAGTGTCGCGCTCGGCTTGGTGCTTCAAGATGATGATGAAACCCTAACCGATGCCAAAATCGATGGTGTCATGGCTGTTGTGCTGGCGCGTTTGGCAGAAGAATTTAACGCAACCTTGAGGGTATGACAATGGCATTAACCAAAGCCGATTTGGTGGAAACGCTTCTTGATGAAACCGAATTGAACAAGCACGAAGCCAAGGAACTGATTGATCAATTTTTCGAAGAGGTCAAAACCGCGCTGGAATCTGGGAGGTCGGTAAAATTGTCCGGTTTCGGTAATTTCGATTTACGCGACAAGAAGCAAAGGCCGGGGCGCAATCCGAAAACCGGCGAGGAAATCCCAATTACCGCCCGACGGGTGGTGACCTTCAAACCTGGGCAGAAACTTAAAGCGAAGGTTGAGGATTATACGGAATCGCAGCAGCAGTAGGAGCGTTCCTAGGAATGTCCGGTCAATGGGTATTGACAAGATTCGCTTTTTTTGATTAGCATCAACACTGCAATATCAACCGACGACAAGAGGGTATCCATGTCTACCTACAAAATCGAAATTCCTGAAAGCATAAAGAAAGATTTGCAAATGTTTGCTGACCGCAAACATATAACTCTTGAAGAAGCATCAGCAAGGGCGTTTGCGCTTTTGGCTATAGCCAACACAGTGTCTGAACAAAATAATACACTCGGTGTCATTACTAAGAGCAAGAGTGCGGATGAAACTTCTAAGGTGGTTGGTGAAATCACTGGAGTATAGTTAAGGATGGCTTCTGAGGAACAAAAAGAAGTGACTGCAATTACAGATACTAATGTGATTCAGAATAATTCTGGCAACTTTTCAACTGAAAAGTATGCTACTGATTTGGTTGGGCAGATTTTCCCGACTGAAAAATACTCTTCTGATACAGCAAAGCCTACATTTGCAGAAATTAGTGGAAGTGAAAGGCTCAATTTTGCCAAGCAAGTCCTGTTTTATCTATTTCTACTCGTCTTCTTAGTTTTTTCCGGAAGTTATATAACAGCCGCGTATTTTTCAAGCAATTCCGAGCTTATTAAGCTGGTTTACTCGATTTTAGATATTACCAAAACCGCTGTTCCGGCCATTGTGACTTTAGTTCTCGGTTTTTACTTTGGAAAAAGCACGTAAGCAACTACAGCGTTTTTAAAATCAAATGATTACTTTGTTTATCTTTGGCGGCAAGGGGTTGCCGCCCTACGACCCTTGTTACGCAGTAGGTCGGCAACCCTTTGCCGACATGGATGTACATTAAGTAAGTAACTAATAAATAGAGAAAACTCTGTAACAATTAACAAACTTATACATCTGAATTGACAGGAGATTATCATCATGAAAGATTTTTCGATCAAAGAGGCATTGTCGTTTGGATGGGATGCCTTTACAAGCCGGGTCGGTTTCTTCATCGTCTTGTTGTTATTGTTTGGGGTATTGACGGCAATCCCCCAGCTCCTCATCAAACATACCGAATTTGTCGGGCTTAGAATCACCCTAGTCATTATTAATCAGCTTTTCCAATATTTCTTGACAGTGGGGTTGGTGAAGATCGGCATAAAAGTTGTCGATGGAAGCGATGTTAAAATTGGCGATTTATTTTCAGGCGGACCGGTATTTGTAACCTATGTGTTGGGAGCAATCCTGTTTAGCCTGATTGTGTTGGCGGGTTTTGTCCTACTGGTAGTGCCAGGGATAGCCTTGTCGGTCATGTTGCAGTATTACAGCTATTTCATAATCGACAAAAACATGGGTCCGGTGGAGGCCATCAAAGCCAGTGCTGCCCTCACCAAGGGTGTGAGGTGGAAGCTGTTCGGCTTTTTATTGGCACTGGGTCTTATTAACATTGTGGGAGCCTTGCTCCTAGTCGTGGGCTTGTTCGCGACTGTCCCTGTGTCGCTGGTAGCGGTTGCGTTTGTTTACCGCAAATTGTTGCCACAAACTCAATTCGCTTTAACAGCATGATTCAAGCAGGCATTATTGGCGGCACTGGCTATACCGGGGTGGAACTCCTCCGCATTCTCACGCTGCACCCCGAAGTCCAGATTCACAAAGTCACTTCCCGCGCTGATGCAGGTAAGCGGGTGGACAGCCTGTATCCCAACTTGCGCGGCTATGTGGATGCGGTATTCACCGAACCGAGCATGGAGTCTTTGGCAGAATGCGACGTGGTGTTCTTCGCCACACCCAACGGCACCGCGATGCGGATGGCGGAACCCTTGCTGGAGCGCGGCGTGAAGATCATCGACTTGGCCGCCGACTTCCGTTTGACCGACCCGGCGGCATGGGAACATTGGTACGGCGAACCCCACACATGCCCACGTTTGATGCAAGAAGCAGTTTACGGGTTGCCGGAAATCAACCGCGAACGCCTACGCAACGCCCGCTTGGTTGCCAATCCCGGTTGCTACCCCACAGCGGTGCAACTGGGCTTATTGCCATTGGTTGAACAGCGTCTTATCCGTTTGGACTCTATCATTGCCGATGCCAAATCCGGTGTCAGCGGAGCAGGCCGCAAGGCGGAGATACCCATGCTGATGAGCGAAACCGGGGAAAGCTTCAAAGCCTACGGTGTCAAAGGCCACCGCCATTTGCCCGAGATTCGCCAAGGCTTGGAGCAGGCTTGCGGGGAGCCAGTCGGCCTGACCTTCGTACCCCATTTAGTGCCAATGATACGCGGCATCCATGCGACGATTTACGCGCAATGGGCAGGCAGCGATGCGACAGATTTGCAAAGCCTATACGAAACCCGCTACCGTGACGAACCCTTTGTCGATGTCCTACCCGAAGGTTCCCACCCTGACACCCGCAATGTACGTGGCTCCAACCGTTGCCAAATTGCCGCCCACCGTCCGCAAGGCGGCAACACCGTGGTGATTCTCTCGGTCATCGACAATTTGGTGAAAGGCGCAGCGGGGCAAGCGGTGCAGAATATGAACTTGATGTTTGGCTTGGAAGAAATGACGGGGCTTAGGGCGATTGGGATATATCCCTGATACAGCGTTTTCTATATCTATTAGTTACTTAATGTACATCCATGTCGGCAAAGGGTTGCCGACCTACTGCGTAACAAGGGTCGTAGGGCGGCAACCCCTTGCCGCCAAAGATAAACAAAGTAATCAATCGACATTAAAAACGCTGTATCTGTTATCCCGTACATAACCTTAACCTTCTCGAAAAATCATGCCTTTTCTTGATTGGGTGAACAAAACCCAAGCCGTGCAGGATGCCGCAACCGTCCCCTACCATCTATTGCAATTCTCCCAAGGCTACGGCGAACCCAATACTGACAATATGCTGATTCAAGGCGATAATTTGCTGGCCTTGAAAGGCTTGTTGCCGTTCTACCGGGGCCGGGTGAAGTGCATCTATATTGACCCACCCTACAACACGCAAAGTGCCTTTGAGCATTACGACGATAAGCTAGAGCATAGCCAGTGGCTGTCGATGATGTACCCGCGCTTGGTGCTGTTGCGGGAATTGCTGGCGGATGATGGCAGTATTTGGGTGTCTATTGATGATAACGAAGGGCATTATCTGAAGGTGTTGATGGATGAGGTTTTTGGAAGAAAGAATTTTGAACAACCTAGAAAATATTTTCATGCAAATGTAATCTGGAAAAAGCGAACTTCGCCTGATGCCCGTCTTTCGCTCGGAGCAGCGCACGATAACATACTTGTTTATGCGAAAGACCCTGATAAACTAAAACTAAACCTAGTGCCTCTTTCTGGAGAAAAGGCAAAAAACTTCAAAAATCCTGATAATGACCCACGAGGTGCATGGGCATCAACTGACTTCACAGGGCAGATTGGTCACGCAACACCCAACCAGTTTTATACAATTGTAACTCCATCAGGTAAGCAATTTCCTCCTCCAGATGGACGCTGCTGGGCATTGGCAGAAGATACGTTTTATAAGTTGGTAGAGGAAGGAAGAGTCTGGTTTGGAAAAACCGGTAATTCAAAACCAAGATTAAAGCGTTATATTTCAGAAGTGGAGGGTATAACTGCATGGACATGGTGGCCGAATACAGAGGTTGGGCATAATCAGGAATCCAAGAAAGAAATAAACGCCTTGTTTGGAAGCGATAGCGCATTTGAAACCCCGAAGCCAGAACGACTTATGCAACGCATATTACAGCTTGCGACTAACACTGGCGACCTGATCCTAGATTCTTTCTTAGGTTCTGCCTCTACCGCCGCCGTTGCCCACAAAATGGGCCGTCGTTATATAGGTATCGAAATGGGCGAACACGCGCAAACCCATTGCATCCCTCGCTTGCAAAAGGTCATTGAAGGCGAACAAGGCGGCATTTCCAAGGCCGTCAACTGGCAGGGCGGCGGAGGTTTCCGCTTTTTCACCTTAGGCGATCCGGTGTTTTTGCCCGATGGCAGCATCAACCCGGCGGTGCGCTTTGCCTCTTTGGCGGCGTACTTATGGCACTTCGACACAGGCGAGCCTTGGCAAGCACCTACCCTCAATACCGTTGAATTAAGCCGTCATTCCGGCATGGATCGCCGGAATCCAGATTGCAGGGATGCCACAAATCCACGCCATCCATGGAGCCTAGGTTCCGGCGATCCAAATGCCGGGAACGGCAAGCGGCGGAAGTCTTGAACTTCGCAGAAGCACGACCCAGTAAAAGAAGATTTCCAAGCTTATAATGCACATAGCCGCAGACATTATCACTGCCAAGCTACCCTCGCAACAGTCAGCTTCCACAGTAAGAGTGGGCGGTGGTGGCAAGGTAACGGTTAGTAAGATCGGCCTCGGTCATCGTTCAGCCCGATTGGGTGAGTCCGTAGCCCGGATGGAGCCGCTTGCGGCGTAATCCGGGAGGACGTGGTCACAAAACCCGGATTTTCGCTCGCCAAGCGGCTCAATCTGGGCTACGACACTGTTAGGAAGGATTTTGCCCGCCGTTCCGGCAGGGAGTGCCGGAACCCAGTCGCTCGGGATGATAGTCGGAGTAACGTCCCTGTCGAGTGGATACCGGCAGTCCATGCCAGTATGACGGCTGTGTCAACAGCATTGGGGAAGTAGCGCTTGAGAAAATTTTTCAAAGGCGAGAACTATACAGGTGTGGATTATGCGTCAGTTGCACAGACAGGCAGAATGCAAGCCTTTTGCCCATAACCCGGTAAAATAGCGTTTTTGAATCGACACGTAGGACTTTAATGGACGGCCACTCCCCGGAAATAACCCAGCAGTTGCTTGAGCAGCTTAATAACCTAGTGCCGGAAGCCTTTGCCGATGGACGCTTGCAGGTGGAGGCACTCAAGCGGGCCTTGGGTGAGGAGCATGTTTTAGAGAAGAATGAACGCTATCATTTGGACTGGCCGGGCAAATCAGCGGCGTACAAGCTACTCCAAGCACCCAGTTCTGCCACCTTGCGACCGCAGCCGGATTTGTCGGTCAACTTCGACACTGCCGAGCATGTCTTCATCGAAGGCGAAAACTTGGAAGCGCTAAAGGTCTTGCAAAAAGCCTATTTCGGCAAGGTCAAGCTGATTTACATCGACCCGCCCTATAACACCGGTTCCGACTCGTTCATCTATCCCGACCGTTTTCAGGAAAGCAAGGCCGACTATCTGAAGCGCATCAACGAATTGGACGATGACGGCCAATTGATGCGGGAGGGGTTTTTCCGCAAAAACAACAAGGAAAACGGGCATTACCACAGCAATTGGTTGAATATGATGTTGCC
>QJPH01000317.1 GCA_003242955.1 Candidatus Methylumidiphilus alinenensis | reverse complement strand
CCGGTTCTTTCATTGCTTGAAGTCATTCTATCAGCCGATAACGCCATTGCCCTTGCGGCTTTGACACGTGGCCTGCCGGATGTCCAGCTTCAGCGGCGAGCATTGAACTTAGGACTGTTGCTGGCCTATGGGCTGCGCATTCTGCTGATCTTAGTATCGACCTGGGTCATTCAGTTCTGGGAGTTTGAAGTCGCTGGTGCGCTCTATCTCCTTTGGCTCGTTTTCAAGTATTTTTCCTCTGATCCTGATAAATCTGAGGACCACCATCACCACGGCCCGCGATTCGCATCAATTTGGCATGCGGCTCCGGTCATCGCCATGACCGACTTGGCCTTTTCGCTCGATAGCGTGGCAGCAGCCGTAGCGGTGTCGCGTCACATCGGGGTCATCCTGCTAGGTGCCACCATAGGCATTATCGCGCTACGGTTCATGGCCGGCCTCTTCATCCGCTGGCTTGACGAATTCACCAACTTGGAGGACGCAGGCTACCTGACGATTGCCCTCGTGGCTATTCATATGCTGTTACGGGTAGCCAATGAGGCGTTGGTGCCACCAGACTGGCTTATGCTCATCCTCATCGGCCAGTTATTCGTTTGGGGCTTCGCCGAGCGTACCAAGCCTAACGGGCAATGAGCCTACCAGAGATGCACTGGTCAGTGGATTTGAGTCAGATTACTGTTCGACCACGCAGTGATGCTTTAAATAGGCCACCGCTTGCGCTTTAACGAGCAAAGTATCGCTTTATTTTCCACGAACCAAGCACGAAGATAGCCGATTTTCCTGAGCGATGCACTTCTTAGACAAAATTGTTAAACTCGCAAGACATTGTTTTTATCGACTTTGTGCGTTGTCTAAAAAACCTTCCATTATTGGACAGATTGGATCAAACAGTCCTGTCGGTTAGTAAATGTGAAGTTTTAATTTATACTTGACAAAGTCCCAAAATGGGACTAAGCTTTTAGCCAAATTTAGCTATTCTTTGCAGGGAGTGCAATTTATTTATTTATTTATTTATTATTTCAATGGCAACAATTTATGAGAATAATTTCTTTAAGTACCATAAAGCGTTTTTTTGAAAACAATCCAGACTGCGAGGATGCTCGTGAACAGTCACTATCATGGTATCGCTATGCCTTACACGCTGATTGGCCTACTCCGGCGCATGTTAAATCTGATTTCGGCAATGCCAGCATCCTTAAAGATGGACGAGTAGTTTTTAACATAGCTGGAAATAAGTACAGACTTGTTGTTTGGATAAATTACCAATATCAAGTTGTATATATAAGATTTATCGGTACACATGCTCAATACGACAATATTGACGCGCAAACTATTTAATATATTTTGAGAAGACTAACTAGCTATGAACATTAAACCGATAAAAACTGATGGCGATTATCAATCCGCCTTGAGGGAAATCGAAGGACTCATGGCAGCTGAATACGATACGCCTGATGGTGACCGCCTTGATGTTTTGGTAACACTAGTGGAAGCATGGGAGCGTAAAAATTTCCCTATGGATTTGCCAAATCCTGTCGAAGCTATTAAGTTTGAAATGGAACGAAATGGCCTAACGATAAATGATTTAAAACCTATCATTGGTCGATCAAACAGAGTTTATGAGATACTTTCTAATAAGCGACCATTGACTCTACGCATGATATATAACTTACATTTTAAGTTAGGAATACCAGCAGAGAGCCTTATCCGTCAAGATTCCATAAGCTAGAATAATTGATAAATTTTTTCCATGATTTACTCAAGTGCCTTAATCAAACGGTCTCGCCAACTAAACAATTGGATGTGTACTGTCTAAATAACCTTCGTTTTTTAGAAAACGCACATCAAAAAAACAGCCTTAAAAGCGGGTTTCTGTGTGGTCTTGAGACAGCCGCCCGTGTCTTCGCCGACCCGTTCGCCGTCACCAAGCAAGACCGCTAGGTTTTTGTGTTATTCAATAAAATCATACTCCCTAACCACTACAAAATTGGACGAAGAACAGACTGGAACAGTTAAGCTATTGACCCATCATAAAGAACAGAAGACGGCGGATTATCTCATTCAGGAGGTCACGCAATGGGGAGGAAAGAACATATCGTCAGTTACGCGGATAAAGACTTGCTTGCCATGCAACAGCGCGGCGAGGACAAGAGCGATTGGGTAAAAGCCGCTGCGATGACCGACATGGAAATTGAAGCAGCAATTGCCTCTGATGAGGACGAGGCGGGAATGGTCGTTGACTGGTCGAAAGCAACGGTTGAGATGCCCCAGCCCAAAGCCGTGCTTAATATGCGGGTTGATTCCGATGTTATGGAATTTTTCCGCAACCAAGGCAAAGGCTACCAAACCAAGATTAACGCCGTTTTGCGTTCCTATGTCGATCAAATGCGCCAACAGAGCCACACGGACGCTCGCTAGGTGTAGGCGGCCTGAAATCAAAACTGGCTGGGAATGCAATCAGCGGATTTTGGGGACCACCCTATTAACCCACTGCCGTTTGTCGCGTTCAAGCAATTCTTCGGATTCTTTTGGCCCCCAGGAACCGGCTGCATAATTAGGAAATGACCTCGGGGGCAGGGCCTTCCAGACATCTAATATCGGCTGGATCAGGCTCCAACCGGCCTCGACCATGTCCGCCCGCTGGAATAAGGTTGCGTCTCCGGTCATGCAATCGTGCAGCAAGCGTTCGTAACCGGTGCTGGATGTCGCCCCGAAGTAATCCTCGTAATCGAAATCCATCTTTACCACGCCAAGCTTCATCAACGGGCCAGGCATTTTTGCATCAAACTCAAGGGAAATACCTTCGTGGGGCTGCAAATGGATAACCAGCCGGTTACTTTGGATTTGTTCGCCAATGCCAGTATTTCGGAACAATACCATCGGCGGACGGCGGAATTGGATGACTATTTCGGTGGTGCGACCCGCCATGCGCTTGCCAGTGCGCAGATAAAACGGCACATCGGCCCAACGCCAGTTGTCAATCAACAATTTCATTGCCACGAAAGTTTCAGTCTTCGAGTCGCGGGCGACTTTTTCCTCGGCACGGTAGCCGGTCAATGACACGCCATCGACACTGCTTTCATGATACTGCCCACGGGCTGTCATGCTCAGAACGTCTTCAGGTGTCAAAGTTTGCACTGCCCGCAATACCTTGGTTTGCTCGTCGCGCACCGCATCGGCCTCGAACGAAATCGGCGGCTCCATCGCAATCAGCGACAGGAGTTGGAACAAATGGTTGGGCACCATATCGCGCATCGCCCCGGCGTTTTCATAGTAAGCACCGCGTCGCTCAACGCCGACTTCTTCGGCAGCGGTAATTTGCACATGGTCAATATAGCGGCGGTTCCAAATCGGCTCAAAGATGCTGTTGGAAAAGCGGAACACCATGATGTTCTGCACAGTTTCCTTGCCGAGGTAATGGTCAATGCGGTAAATCTGCCGTTCCTTCAAGACTTCCCTTATTTCCATATTCAATGTACGGGCAGATTCCAAGTCATGGCCAAAGGGCTTTTCGATGATGACCCGCCGCCAGTGCCCACTTTCCTCCTTTGCCATGCCGGAATTGCCGAGTTGGCGGATGATCTCGCCAAAAAACGTGGGCGCGGTCGCCAAATAGTAGCAATAATTGTCGTCAATGGCGTTTTTGCCGCCTACCGAATAGCATAATTCACGTAATTTCCAGTAGAAATTCTCGTCGCGGAAATCACCCTGCAAAAAATAAATGCGTTTTTCCAACCAAGCCCAAACTTTGTCGTCCACCTCGCCCATGGCATAAGTACGAATATCCTGGGCAAGCTGCTGGCGGAAGGATTCGTCGGTGAAACTATCGAAAGCCGTGCCAATCAGCGCGAACTTGCGCGACAGCAGCTTGGCTTTGGCGAGATTGTACAGCGCAGGAATCAGCTTGCGTTTGGTCAAATCGCCGGTCGCGCCGAATATGACCATTATGCACGGGTCGCCTGATGCACGGGGAATATCAAGGATGGATTCACTCATAGCGTTCATCAATGCCCGCCAAATTCATTACGCATCGCCGACACAATCTTGCAGGCGAAGCTGTCCTCCCCCCTGGAACTGAAGCGTTGGAACAAGGCCGCGCTCAAGACCGGAACCGGGGTGCTCTCGTCAATGGCGGCAGCAACAGTCCAGCGACCTTCGCCAGAATCGGCGACCGACCCGCTGTAATTCTCCAAATCGGGTGTTTTGGCTAAAGCGTTGGCAGTCAGATCGAGCAGCCAAGAAGAGACCACGCTACCGCGACGCCACAATTCTGCGATTTCCGACAACTCGAAATCGTATTGGTAGTGTTCGGGATGCTCTAACGGTGCAGTTTCTGCATTGACGGCCTTTTCAAGCTTGCCAACATTGGCTCTGCGCAAAATGTTGAAGCCTTCGGCATAAGCGGCCATCATGCCGTATTCAATGCCATTGTGAACCATCTTGACAAAATGCCCAGCCCCGGACGCACCGCAATGCAGGTAGCCCAATTCGGAAGATGCATTAGTTTTGCGGGCGGGCGTGGCTGGAATCGAACCAATTCCAGGTGCCAAGGATTGAAAAATCGGATTCAGATAGGCGACTGTTTCCCCCTCCCCGCCAATCATCAAGCAGTAGCCTCGCTCCAAGCCCCAAACACCTCCGCTGGTTCCGACATCGACATAATGCAAGCCTTGGCTGGCGAGTGCCTTTGCCCGCCTGATGTCATGCACATAGTGAGTATTGCCACCGTCAATGAGGATGTCGCCCGGTTCCAGTAGGGTTTCCAACTGTTCCAATGCCTCATCCACAATCGCCGCTGGCAACATCAGCCAAATGACCCTTGGCGTTTGCAACTGTCCGACCATCTCTTGCAGAGAACCAGATGCCAAGGCACCCTCGGCGGCCAGCGTTTGCACCATTTGGAGGTTGTTATCGAAAACCACGCATTCGTGCCCCTTGCGAAGCAAGCGCCGCACCATGTTGCCGCCCATCCGGCCCAAACCTATCATTCCCAATCGCATTATTCGTCTCTCCTCATCTTGTCAGTCGGATATCATCAACCGGGTAGCCCGGATCGTTATGCAAACACCAAGCAAAAATGTAGCCAAACGTACTTTACGGCTTGGTGTAGCCAAACCAAGTGGACATTAGGGGGAGGAAGGGGGGTTTTATGAGCATAAACCAGACAATCCAGCGGCTAATTGAAGGATTTCACACAGCCGAATGCCTACATTAAGAAACAATAACGGGGCGGGATTTGTAATCCCGCCCCGTTTGTCACGCCGGTTCCCAAACTCTTCCCTGGGCAGTTTCCGGCATCCGCTTAGCTACCAGTCCCATCCCGCCGGCAAAGGAAAGACTAGGTTCGTCTTTGGTGAGCTATACCAATTGACCGAGCTAGTGCCTTGGGAGCCGATAAAGCCAGAAAGTTTTGGATAAGCCGTCCGAACATCCTGTTGTTCGTAAGACCATCTCCAACCGCTGGGTATCAACAAACCATAGGGATTGCCTTGATTATCCGTTATTGCGGGATTGACCTGGTACAACTGAACCGACTGCTTCGTGTTCCACACATACAGGTACGGGTCAAAGGGTGCCGCTGCTATCTTGGCAAGGTCGGTCGGCTGGTTCAGGTTGATGGTGAACGAGCTTCTCGGCCCTTGCAGATAAGTATCCCCCCACAAGGTGTTGGTGAAGGTCTTCCTGTAGTCGGTATGTTCCGTATTGGGGAATATGCTCAACGTGTTCCCAAACACCACCACATCAACCGTCCCGCTGGACAGTATCGGATAAGCCGCCGGATTGAGGTCTTTGGCGTTGCAGCCAAAACTCGTCTGCGGACTGGTGTTCAGCGTCGTGGTGCAAGTGGCCGTGGTGCTAACCGCGGACGGCAAGCCAATCCGCAAATGCCAGTCATGACTATAAGCGGCCCCCCTGGCAAGCAGGTAGGCATTGCCCGCGATTTGCACCACCTGGTTGGAGCTATTAAGCCCAAACTTGACCTGGTAGGCGACCACGGCATCATTGAAGTCATAGTCGGTTGCGGGTGTTCCGTTTTTGTACAGGTTATATTGATCTTCGTACGCTGCGATATAGTACGTGCCGCTGGACGGGAAGCTATTCCACGAGACCACCGCCATCGGATCGGGAGCCTGCGCGGGATTGGTCAGGGCCATGGCGGGTGCCAAAGCCTGACCGGGCGCGTAATTATCGACAAACAGCGTGTCTGCGGCATTTAACAAGGTCAGTTGTGTCGGCCCGGTGCAGTCGTAAAACGCCTCAGGATCGCCCAGTGCCACATCAGTCTGCAAGAAGTTGACGTTCAAAGTCGCGGCAGTCACACTCCCCAAGGAAGCCGATATGTTGCACTGTAATGTGCTGTCCACGGTGTTTTGGATGGCGTTTTGCGCACCCCCACGCCAGATGTTGGTTGGTTCATTGCCAATCAGCGTGTAGGTGGGATTGCGGGTGGTTCCGCCAGCCGGGGTCAACAAGCTGTAAGTCTCGGTCTGGCAAGAGCCATTCGTGATGGAGTAACTCTGTTGCGAACCGTCGTTAAAGGTCAAAGTCAGCGATGTCAAACTCTCGTTCAGGGCCACGCCTTCGCTCTGGGCGTTTTCGGAACCCGAGTTGGCTTCGTCGAGCGTGAAACCAAACACCAACTGGCCGCCGTTATTCTCCCGCAAACCCTCCAATTGCTGGGCAGTGGCGTTTTTAAGCAGGTTGATCGAACCGGCACACTGAGGGGAACTCACCCCATCGGTCAGCGGTATGGAAACCACTGGCCCACCGGAACCTCCAGAAGAACCTGAACCGCCCGCACCAGAAATGAGCCCACCACCACTTGCGGGGGTCATGTTTCCCGTTCCGCTGGTCGTCCCAATCGGCGGTATCTGGTAATCGAGGAAGTCGCGCCCAGTCACCGTCAAGTTGCCGGATGCCAGCACAACCGGGATCAAGTCATTATTTGTACCGACTGCGTCATTGGTTGAAACGAACACGGGTACAGTGATGGGGTTGGTCTCCATCACCACATAGTTACCCGGTAACAGCTTGACGAAGCTGTACAAACCACTAGAATCAGTCACTATGCTGGCTTGCAGTGTACCGTCAGATGGGTTGCCGTCACCATTCGGATCGGTGTACAAACCCACTGTGGCCCCGGCCAAGCCGGCATAGCCAGCCGCCAAATTGCCGTCGCCTTTGGTGTCATTGCGCACTTCACCGGCTATCGAACCGACCATATTGGGTGCATAGAGCGTTGTGAAGTAATCTTCAACCTCGCCGTTACTGGCCTGTCCTGTCGGGCTTTCGCCCCCTTGGCCTGTGGCATTGGTGGCACGGAAGCGAACCGCCACTTGACCGGCAACCGCACTGGCAGGAAGCGCCACAGTCAGGCTGTTTAAACCTGCCGTCAAAGCTTGACCGCTGATGAAGTTTTCATTGGCATCAAACGCGCCATTGTTGTTCCAGTCGGCCCAAGCACTCAGCACACCGGCTGCCGATGCAGTCACCTTAATGACGGCATTCTGCCCACTGACCCAAAGGTCGGTCATCGACACGCCCTGTTCGTCATTCGGCGTGGAACCGTTGGTGTTGTCGCCGCTGGCATCTGCCATCGGCTGTCCGTCGGATTCTGCATCCGTGATTCCAGCGCCGAGATAAATGCCGCTGATGCCATGGCGTGGGCCATTGTTGCCCAGCAAAGTGGCATAGCTGTTAGGCAGGTCGCCAAAGTCGATCAGGGTGGAGTAGCCGAAATCAACGGTCGTCAGATTGGCTGCCAAGTTGACCAAGTCCGTGGTCGAGTCCAGCACCGCATCGGGATCGGCAATTTCGGACGCGTTGACCGGCAGGCTAGTCTTGTTTATCTCAACACGGTAACTACCCTGCCCCAAACCGGTGAACAGATAATTGGCATCCGCCGCCGTCGAAGACAGGCGAGCCATTTCGTCACCTAGGCCGTCATACAGCACCACTTGGGCATTGGCCAAGCCTTCACCGGAATCAAACTGGAAGTTATGGTTGCCATCTAGCCAGACGGAATTGCCGGCACTGAGCGGTAGCGCATTGGCAATCACCATGCCCACATCAACATCTGTCCGGGCCTGTCCGGCATTGACGGTCACACCGCCAACCCAGCCGTTGGTCTGATCTGCATCGCTGTCTAAGGTAATGGAAGCACCTTGGGACTGCGGGCTAAACGTGTAGAGGCTATTGAACTGGAGAAACTCAAGGTTGTAAGCCCCGGCAGCCAACCCTCCAAAGCCATAGGCACCCGTGGCATCGGTCTGGGTTTCTGCCAACCAAGTCACACCATCGGCGGCGTACAGGAAAACAGTCACACCAGGAACACCCGGTTCACCGGCATCCTGCACACCGTTATTATTGGTGTCGTACCAAACCT
The DNA here is from genome assembly GCA_003242955.1 of Candidatus Methylumidiphilus alinenensis. Lineage (GTDB taxonomy): Bacteria > Pseudomonadota > Gammaproteobacteria > Methylococcales > Methylococcaceae > Methylumidiphilus > Methylumidiphilus alinenensis. The sequence goes on along the minus strand of QJPH01000317.1, from coordinate 6,520 downwards.
TATTGCCGATGATGGCGCCGTTAGTGCCGGTGTTCGTACCCGTGAGGTACAGGCCGGCATCAACCGTAGTTAAGTTCTGACCCGCAGACAACGTGATAGGCGTAGTGAGTCCAGTCGCCAAGGCGGCTTCACTGTCGCTGCCACTATGGCTGCCATTGCCCGTTTCGTAGACCGTGAAGCTGTAGCCTGTCGGGGGTACAAACTGGACTGTGTAGGTACCCGCTGCCAATCCGGTGAACTCATAGCCACCTTGTCCGTCGCTGACCGTGCTAGCCAATACCTTGGTGTGGCCGCCATCCCAAAGGTTGACGGTGACACCGGCCAGACCGTTCTCGCCCGTACTTTGCAGGCCATCCCGGTTGGTGTCGTACCAGACCCAGTCGATTATGTTGGCAGGCTTTGCCCCGTTACTGAGGTATAGACCGGCATCATTGGTCGGCGACTTCGCACCCGACAGGGTTACTATGGCAGTCTTGCCGGTATTGACATCCGCATCACTGTCAAAACTATCCTGTAGAGTGCCAGTGCCTTGGTTTTGCGGCGAAAACTGGTATCCCGCCGGTTTGACGAAGCCAATCACGTAATTGCCCCCGGCCAGCCCTTCGAATAGGTAATTGCCGGAACCATCGGTCTGGCTGGTTTGCAATAAAGTAACGCCGTCACCCGCGTACAGGTTGACCGTCACCCCGGCTATGCCACGCTCATCGGGTTGTTGAATGCCGTCTTGGTTGGTGTCAAACCAAACGTAATCGCCCAAGCTGTAGGCCGGAGTGAAGCCAAAGTCAACCAGCAAATTGTCGCCGACATCACCCGTTGTGCCATTTTGCGAAGCCGATGTCGGTTGCACAGCGTCAACCTCACTGGCAGGATTGGACAAGCCTAGGGTTACAATCTGGCTAGTAACATGGTTATTGGTGCTATGACCGTGGTTGCGATTGTTGGCCGTTTGCCCACTGGAGGAAACATCGCTGAAATAGCCTATACTGGGTGAATAACCCAATAGTTTGCCACCGACGATGAAGTTGGCATCGGCAATTCGTACCACATAACTCCCGCCAACCAGTTGGTCAAAGCGGTAGTAGCCGCTTGCATCCGTTGTTGTGGAAGCGATGAGATTAGTCGCTGTGCCGTCCAACAATTCAACGGTGACACCTGCCGACACTGGCGGTTCTGTGCCATTCAGTATGCCATCATTGGCAACACCACCGCCTGCACCATTGTCTATCCACAGCCGGTTGCCCAAACTGTAAACCGGAGTAAAACCGAAATCCACTAACAAGTTATCGTAAGCATCGCCATTAGGCCCGTTTTTCGCAGCCGCCGTCGGTTGCGAACCGTCCACATCGCCAATCGGGTTCGACACCCCCAACGTCACGGCTGGGCTGACCACATGGCCACCCACCGTTTGACCGTGGTTGTGGTTATTGCTAGTAATAGCCGACACATCGGGGAAATAGCCCGCGCTCAGCTTATAGCCAGCTAGCAGGCCGCCGCTGGCAAAGTTGGCATCAGCCACACGCACCGTATAAATGCCTGCCTGGAGACCGTCGAAGCGGTAAAAGCCGCTGGCATCGGTGGCGGTCGTCGCCACCACATTGACACCCGAGCTATCCAGCAGTTGCATCGTCACACCCGCTGGCACGGCAGGTTCGCCGCCATTCAGAATGCCGTCGTTTGCCGTGCCGTTGCCAGCACCGTTGTCCATCCATATCCGGTTGCCTAGGCTAAAGGTGGGTACGAAGCCAAAGTCCCCCACCAGATTGTCGGCGGCATCAGTGTTGGGTCCATTCAGACCCGCCCCGGAGGAACCTATGGCCTCGCCGGTCGGTTCGCTGCCCGCACCCAAGCTTGCCATGGCCGTCATGATGCCACCCGGCACCACCGTGCCACTCGCCATCGGCGTGTCGATGCCGTGGTCTAGCAGGTCGCCCCCCAGACCGAAGTTGCTGCTGCTGCCAGTGCTGTTGAACATCTGGCTCAGCACAGGGGAACCGGCCTGGTCGACAATCACCACATAATTGCCGGCCGTCAAACCGTCGAAGCGATAGTAACCGTTAGTGTCTGTGACTTGTGCCGCCAATTGGCTGCCTGTTGGGTTTCCGCTTGCATCGCTTTGGAACAGCTTCACCGATACGCCGCTGATACCCGGCTCGCCGCCGTCCTGTTTGCCGTTATTCATAATGCCGCCGCCGGTGCCGTCATCACGGAACACCCGGTTGCCTAGGCTGTAGCTCGGCGTGAATCCGAAATCGACCACTAAATTATCGCCGCCATCGCCGTTGGGTCCGTCTAGTCCGTAGGCAGTCAATCCCAAACTCTCGCCCAAAGGCTGGCCTCCCACTGCGAGAGTGACCGGCAAACTGGCAATACCTCCTGGTAATACGCTGCCTTGGGTCAAGGGCGTGTCAATGCCATGGTCAGTCAAGTCGCCAGCCAAGGCAAAGTTGGAACTATAACCGGAACTGCTCACCAAGCCATTCAACACAGGGGAGCCGCTTTGATTGACCACGACCACATAATTGCCCGCAGGTAGGCCGTCAAAGCGATAGTAGCCGCTTGCGTCGGTGGTTTGCGCAGATGCCACAGGCGCACCGGAGGGGCTGCCGCCAGCACTAAGGTACACATCGACCGCCACCCCGGCTATGCCCAGTTCGCCCCCATTTTGAATGCCGTCGTCGACCACGCCGCCGCCTGTGCCATCATCACGGAACACCCGGTTGCCAATGCTGTAAGTGGCGGTGAAGCCAAAATCATCCGTCAAGACAGGGCTGATGCTTAAGGTCACGGCCTTGCTGACCGCCCCGTAGCCGGACAACAAATAGCCAGCGTTTCCGTTGAGTTGGCCACTGTTGGGGTTGGTGATGCTAGTGCTGGCTATGAGTCCGGCCAGCGGTTGGCCCGATACAAAGTTCATCGGGTCAATCTGCACGATGAAAGCACCCGCAGGCAACCCGGTAAAACTGTAATAGCCGGGATAGCCGCCACTGGTGTAAGTGGTGCTGGTGCTGTAATACTGGTCGATGCCGGGGGTGAAAACACCGTTGCCGTCGGTATCCTCGTAGAGGTTGACCCGCACATTGTTGATGCCCGGTTCGCCGCCAAAGGGCTCGTAAACACCGTTATTATTGGTATCCAGCCACACCCACTCACCCAAGCTGGCGGTGCCGGTCGGCAGGATTATCCCGGCATCCCATGAGGCATCATACTGACCCGCGACTAAGCTAAATGTCGCAGTCTGTCCGGTGGTCGGGTTGACATCAGACTCAACCTGGTCGCTGCCGCTAACGTCTTGCAAGGTGAAAGTCGCCCCACTCGGCTTAGTGAACACTAGGTAATAGGTTCCGGGTGCAAGCCCTTTAATTTGGTAAAACCCTGGATTGTTATTGACATCATTCGCCGTGACCGTGGTCGCGGCGGGGGTGTTGGGATTGCTGGTGGAATACGCCTTAACGACGACGCCATTGATGCCGTCGGCGGTGGATTCGTCCTGAATGCCGTTGCCGTTACGGTCAAACCATACATAATTGCCAATCGAACCGGTCGTGGAGACCTGCAAACCCATGTCCCCGTAGCTATAAATCTGGCCCCAAGTCAAGGCAGTGACCGACGTGGTATTGGAGGACGGGTCCACGGCAGAATTCAGCGCGGCATTACTTCCGGCATTCTCTTTCGTCACCCCATAGCCGACCGGCGGATAAAACAGTACATAAAAATTGCCGGGGACCAAATTGCTGAATTGGTAATAGCCGGGATTGCCGCTGCCATTGCTGGTGGTGATGGTGGAATCGACCTGTACGCCGTTAGACTGGTACAAATCCACCCGTACACCGTTCAAACCCGTCTCGGCGGGGTCTTGAAGACCGTTGCCATTACTGTCCAGCCATACAAAGCCGCTGTAAACCGGCGGAGTGGGCGGTTGGACTGCCACACCGACCTTATTCGGTTCGGTGGCCAGCAGGGCGACCGCGTTGTCGGAACGGGTGGCGACATAGCCAAAGGAATTCCAAGCTATCGCGCCGTTGGTTGGCGCACCGATGGGTGCGCGCATGGGCCACGACAATTGCAGCATGTCCAAAGGATTCACCACAATGGAGCCAAAATCAAACTTCAGTGCCTGCACCGTGGTAATGTCGGCAGGGGGGTTGGTAGTCCAATTTGGACTGGTGCAACCGGCCGGCGAGTAGCCCAACTCGGCCCTGCAGGGGTTGGTCTGGTTGCTGTAATAGACGATCACACCTGCCGGAGCCACCACGGGCGCGGTCAGATTGGGTCGCCACGCACTCACGCGGTTCTGTGGGTCCAGTACCCCGGTGTCGCCGACGTAGGGCAAAATATCAATGACTTGGGTGTGGGTCATCGGCACATTGCCAACATTGCTGACTTGCAAGGTATACAACAAGCTGCCCCCGGCCACCGTCGTCCCGTTGGAGGGATATTGGCGATTATTGGCATCCAACTGGCCCTTGACCAACATGACCGATTGCATGGCCGCCGTAATGCCGACGGTGATGGTCGCACCCGACGATTTGGATGCGCATAGGGTTTCCGTTTTATTACCGTTGGCATTCAAATCGTAGGTATCCACCGGCATCGGGGTATAGCAACTGGATGTGGTAATCGCGCTATTGCCATAACTGAGCAAATCAGCCACATTGGCGATGGAACCGGGAAGAGTGCCAGTATTGACCGTCACGTTGAATTTTAGGACGGCCGAGGTGTTGGGCGGCAAACTGTAGGCACTGGCACCATCCCAACGGAAACGCAGCAAAGTGCGTCCGGTGTTGTTGTAATTGGCCAAGGTCTCCACCGTCGGGTTGGGCATGCCAGTGGGACGCGTACTGACCGTGGCGCTATTGGCCACATAAGTCAATCCGGGGTCCAACAAATCACCTAACACCGGATTGATGAGGGCACTACCAGCGTTGCTGGCATTATTCAACGTCAACTGATAGGTGACCGTGCTGCCGGGAAGCACGGTGGACGTGCCGGACACCACCTTATCCAGCTTTGGAACGGCATTGGGGTCAGTCGTTTGGGTCGATGGTTGGGCTACCGTCAGCGTAACCGTACTGGTGCCGTTGCCGGGTGTGCCGTTATAGGAATAGCTGTAAGCGCCGGTGTTGGTGATGATGTTGCCGGGTGATACGGTGTTGCCATTCCAGTCGGTTGCCAACAAGGTCGCCACGAAACCAGGACCCATGCTCGAACCCGTGGCTTTAAAGGCCGTCGGAAGGGTTAAATAGGTATAGCGCAGCGCGGTGATGTAAACCCCCGTGGCTAGGTTCAGCGACGAGACGGCCACATTGGTAGACGAGGAACCCAAGGTGAGCGGGAAGCCCTTGACCGGTGTCCAGTTCAAGTTGGTATTAGTCTGGTATTCGATCGCCAAAGTCGGCGTGATATTGTAATAGGAATAACCGGAGTTGATTTGGGTGACATTCAACTGCGGAGGAATATTGTCCACGATGGAGAAGTTATTCAGCGCCACATTGCCGGTGTTCGTCGTGTCGAAGTCATAGGTGACGCTTTGCCCGACAAGGGGGGTGGAATTGCTGACTTTTTTGGTGACCGTCTTGTTGGGAGCGGCTGCCGATAGCGAATGACTTATGCTGGCGGTCAGCGGTGTGATCGAACCCGAGCCGGAGACGACCGGCACCGACCCGGTGAGGGTCGCGGTGTTTGTCACCGTTTGGCCTACGCTAAACGCGCTGGATGGGTATTGGATGTCCAAGTACACCGTGTTACAGCCAGCTGCTGCGGTCGGCGCACCAATATTCCAAGTTACAATGCCGCTGGCATAGCTACCGCTGTTGCTGGCCGAAACGAACGTCGCGCCGACCGGTAAGGTGTCGGTGACGATGACATTGGCTAGGTTGACATTGCTGCTATTGGGGCAGGCTTGTATCTGATAAACGACATCTTGGCTCATTGCCGCACCGGTTCCGCCGGATAAGCGGGTCTTGCTGAGCGTCCAGGCATTGGTGGAAGTGGCCGTCACCGTCACCGCATTGCTGGTCACAGTGGTCGCACCGGTGGCACTCATACTGGCTGAATTAACCGCCGTCGCGCCATTGGCGGTGATGCCGGTGGGAAATTTCACGCTCAGTTGCAACTGGCCGGTAGAGCCGGCCGGCAAGGGATTCACGAAACTCCATTTGGCCGTGCGGGTTGACGTTGTAAAGGTTGCAGCCGTGGTCTGGGCACTACCCACCATGCTCACGTCGGCGGAGTTGCCCGACAGGGCCGCCGGCAACACATCAGTGACGGTAGCGGCGGCACAGGATGAGGTGATGCTAGGAGCCTGTCCGACTTAGAGTTGTACGACAGTTTCCTTCCTCAAAAAAGCTCAAAAAACGATTGCTTTGCCTTGATTTGCCCCTTTACAGAGCGTTTTTCGACATTAAAGCGGCTTTTCCTTCCCTTTGGGCAAAGTTATCCCGCCAGTACATGAATCCGCTTCAAATTGTAGGCAATGCAGACCAGCGTCCATTCCCCCGTTACGGCTTTCAATCCACGCAAC
>QJPH01000329.1 GCA_003242955.1 Candidatus Methylumidiphilus alinenensis | reverse complement strand
TGGGATACACGTCTTGAATGCCGGGATCGCCGCTGAATTTGTCAACGACCGGAACCCCTTTCGTCGGTTGGTTTTCCACAAACACCAAGGTCTGGATTGCGTGTTTGGGTGCGTGGTTCCGATACCAAGCATTGAGATCAAGCAGCCAAGGCGAATCCAGTTGCAAGTCGTCAATCGCGGGTGTCTTGCGGAAAAATAGCCGAAAACGATCCGCCCATAAAGCCAGGTTGGAACCAACATGGGGTGTGCCTAAGAAAATCACGCCAAGGGTATTCTCGGCAATCTTGCCCTCGTGAGTTCCGTACTGGTCTGTGGACAGCCTGAGCATTTGCTTGACCACCAAACCGCCCAAGCTGTGGCAGATGAAAATGAGCGGGGTCTGCTCCAAACGCTTACCTACCAGCAATGACAATATGCTTTGCGCCCGTTCAGGCAAGGCCATGGAATTTCCCATCCATGCAGATGGGGCTGCATCATAGTCTAAGGTATAAACCACAAGACCCGATATGTCTTTGACTAGCCATGCGGGCCAAAACCCTTTGCTAAAGCCGTTCGTCCAAGTATCGGTGGCATTCCCCCCCAATCCATGCAAAAAAATGACAGTGCCGGTTCGCTCTGGAGAATCACCTGCTGGTCGAACTTAGGGCGCGGCTGTAAGATCGGGCTTTGGTTTCTGCCATGTTTTGTCCTCAGTTTAAAGTTGGAAAGGGTTTGGCCTTCGATGGTGGCGCAAGACTGGTTGCAGCGGACTTCAAAAAGATGCCGGATTTCGCCATCCTTCTCAAGCAATGCCTTTCGCGTCAAAGCTGGCTGAGTGTCAGCAGATTCCCATTCCCCATTTAGGAACTCCCATAACGATGCCGCTGGAAATTTGATAGGGGCAGTGGTTTTGTCCATGCCAAGCTTAATGCTTTCACCAAAAGTCTGTACTAGTTTGGTTTTGAGTTGTTCACGCTCAATTTGCGTGATTTTCAAATAATGAACCGTGCCATTCTGGAAGTCTGCCAAAATCGACAAGAGCGTTGGAAATGGACAAAGCATTGGTTTGAGTTACTGAATTTTTCATCATTGCACTAAAGTCTTCCATTTGTGCATTCAATTGTTCATTCAAATCTTCGGCTTGAACAATTTTTTGATTTAATTTGGCTGGAGAGAATGCCGACTTAACCATATCAAAGGCATCAATAGCAGCATTTGCATACTCATAAGCCTCTGAGGCCCAACCGATCATAGGCAGGCAAACACCTAAGAAAAACACAATTAGAGTATTTCGCATCTTGCAAATTTTTTTGTGTCTGAAGATTCCGGCAGCGACCGATAGAGCAAACTGTTTTTTGACATGGATCAATTCAGGCCAAAACGTTCTAACCGATGGACGGCAGTTTTTACCCTGAAATGCTGGCTTGATTAGGCGAAAAGCCCCTCTGATTTTTTTGGATTTCCTTACCGATTACGTACAGACTTTTTTAAGCTTGAAAATGTTGCTTAAGTGATTGTTTTATATGGTGGGCGGTATAGGGATTGAACCTATGACCCCTGCCGTGTGAAGGCAATGCTCTACCGCTGAGCTAACCGCCCATAAGTTCTCAGAATAGCGTAGAGTTTCACCATTGTCAATGAAAGGATGTTTTTTGGATTGATGCTTGTTATGAACATACGATTGGGTTAAGTCGCTTTGGGCAGGCACGGTGTGTGTCACTGCCATTAAGTTAAGCGTTTAATCCGGAACGCCAAGCTCCAGCTTGGCATCAGGGTGTATCGCGCCAAGCTGGGGCTTGGCGTTCCGTCAAAGGCTGATTTCACGCTTAATGCATCTTAACTGAATGGCATTGACGGTGTGTGTGGATAGAGTCGATGAGTGCCAATAAATCAACCGCACCCATATTTTTTGCCAAACAAAATATAAAAACATATTATTATAACCTTTCAAAATATCAAAGTTGGTGATCGCATGCGTAAGATGCTATGGGTTAGTTCAATGTTGGCTGTGTTTTCATTTAGTTTTTTGGGTGCTTGCACAAAAGAAGATTCCGAGTTAAATCGAAAGGCTGGAGAGTCTTTTTTGGCGGAAAACCGGGCTAAAGAAGGTGTGGTGGTCACGGCTAGCGGTTTGCAATACCAGGTTTTGAAGGAGGGCAACGGTCAACAGCCTTTAACATCTGACAGTGTCACAGTCAATTACAAAGGGTCGTTGATCGGAGGCAAGGAGTTTGATAAAGGTGAAAATATCACGTTCCCGTTAAACGGGGTCATTCCCGGTTGGACCGAAGGTTTGCAATTGATGAAAGAAGGGGCAAAATACCGGTTTTTTATTCCGTCCGCTTTAGCTTACGGGGAAAGCGGCGCGGCGCGCGTCATCCCACCAAACTCTGCTCTTGTTTTTGATGTGGATTTAGTCAAAGTCAATCGTTGATGCTGAAAGTGCTTTATGACTACTAGCGATAAAGAACTGGAAAAAATTGTCAATACCTTAGGGTTGGCGGCAATAAATCGGCATATTTTCCTGTGCTGCGACCAAGGCAAACCTAAATGTTGCGAAAAGGATTCCAGTTTAGAGTCTTGGGATTACCTCAAGAGACGGATCAAAGAGCTACGGCTAGAAGGTGTCCTGGGAATCTACCGCACCAAGGCCAATTGTCTGCAAGTTTGCGCTTGCGGTCCCGTTGCCGTCGTGTACCCGGAAGGCGTTTGGTATCGTTCATGCACACCGGAAGTGCTTGAACGGATTATCCTGGAACATTTATTAGGTGGCCATCCGGTGGAAGACTTCGTAATTGCATCGCGGCAGGGATTGCCGGAATCCGCGCGCCCGTGAGGGCAATCTAGATTTGCCTGCCTGTGTTCTGGATACCGGCACAAATCCGCCGGGAGCGGATTTGCATTTACCCGGAGGGCGAGGAGCAGGGATAGCCCCGCGTGAATCCCTGCCGGTATGACGGCTGTGTCAACAGCATTGAACCCTAACCCCCCTTTTGCAAAGGGGGCGTGATGGGTCAATTCATTTGTGGGGGCCAGGTTTCATCTGAAGACTTGTTAGGCAGGTGGTCGGATTCCAATCGGTCAAGCCTTTCATGCAAGCGCATCAGTTCCGCCAGAATCTGGCTTTCATCCCTTGCCATTCCGTTCATGTCGCGGCCCATCAGGAGGGTGGAAAAGGATGCGGTTAGAAAGGCAAGCACGGCCAAACCGAACAATATCAATACGCAGGCTAGGGTCCGCCCGAGTAAGGAAGTTGGCACTACGTCGCCGTAGCCGACATGGGTCATGGTAACCCAAGCGAACCACACGCCGTCTGTAAAGGAGTGGACATTCGGGTCGAACAGGAAAACCGCAAACCCGAACAAGAGAGTGGCGACAACGGCAAAAAAAAGTACATAGCCTAGGCTTTTTTGCCTCAGCGCATCAGTTTTTAGACCGTTTAGCCAGACAATGGCGTTTTTCGCAAATTGGCAGTTCATAATGGATAGCCTTTTTTATGGTAGTGTTTATAGCGTGATGCTGTATTGTACTGATCAAAAAAGCTTTTGAAAAACTGAAAACAATCTCTGTGGCAAAAAATTCCTACAGAACCCTAACATCAATGACCATTTGAAGCGCTGGGTAACCGTGTTCAGCGAGAGATAGCCGCTCCAAACCCGTTGCCAGATTTTGTTTTGCATGGATACACCTCCCAAAGATAGAATCTCATCCATATATAACTGTATCGCTTCGCAGGCCATGGCTGCATGGCCCCCGGCGAGGTTGTCGATGGAAAGGTGCAAAGTGACGATGCGGGGTTCTATATTCCAATATCTCAATTCATCTGCCAATCGCATATAGTCCCCTCCCAAACCGCTTAATTCGATGGCTAGGTTAAGGCCGAGTATCTCGGGAAAATAAGTTCTGGGGTATTGGGAAATGGCGAGGAGATAGCAGGGCAGGTCGAAGGCGGCTTCGAGAAGGCTTGAATCGCGAGCGAAAGCAATGGCTTCGACCGGTGCCAGGTGAATTCCCAAATCGTCTAGCAAATCGCGGTAAATTTTGCGATGGTTCAAGTCAATGATGCCACCCCCCAGTTCCTCGGCGTAAATGCGGAACAACAGCCTTTGGGTCCGACAGTCTTGGCTCACCGCCTCACCGGTATGTTGCAGCCAGCAACCATCGACGAGGATGGCAGGGGCAAACTGGCGGATTCCCCAAATATACTCTTCCCGCCGCAATTTTGGCGGGGCTTGAAATGGCTTGTGTTTCGAGACTTCCAGTGTGTGGAGTTGGACAATTCGTTGGGCTAGGGTTTGCGGCGAGTAGTCGAAAAAAAGCTCCCGAAACGGGGCTTTACCACGATGGATAGGGCTGGTGCGGGCCAATATTCCCCTAACCCATCGCTGTGCCGCGGTTTGGGTCTTTACTTCCATGTCACGGTTTATTAGCAAATGAAACAAGGTGCGGTTGTCTATGCGGTCAAAGAAATCTCCCCTGCCCCCCCTTGGAAAAGGGGGGCAGGGGGGATTTCCGGGCAATACTGTTAAATTAAGCTCTACTGTTCCCTCACCCATCGGGGGAGGGTTAGGGTGGGGGCGAGTTAAATCAGAGGCTTCGCTGCCATTTGATCGCCCCCCTCCCGACCTCCCCGCGTTGGGGGGAAGGAGTGTGTCAACAGCATTGTCGGCTGGGGAGGGGATTACAGTGCTTAATTCAACAATATCGGATGGGATGGGATTGCTTTCTCCAATATCCATTTTATCGTCTTGGGCAACACCATCCAGCCAGCCATTCATTAAATCTAGTTCCTCTTTATCAAACACGCCAAACATCGGCCCGTCACATCCGGTCAGTCGGTCAAACAGTCGCTGCCCTTTTTTGCCTTGGACATAGTGTGAAGAGGCGAGGGCATCAAGAAAACCCACGGCGTCGAACGGTTTTTCCGCAAACCATTCTTCCAATCCACGGTTACCCAGTTTGACCGATGCATGGTAACCTTGGGCGAAGCGTAACTTGCGGCGGAATATTTCGGTTACTTGTCCGGCCAAGCTTGTCCGGCGATGCAAAAAGGTTTGCAAACCATTCAGGTAGTTAATCTCGTTAATTTGATAAAGGTTGAATCCAGCACAAATTCTAGGCCATTTTTTGCCGTCAGACGAAAAGGCTTTCAATGTGCTTTCAGCCTGTATGGTCATTGCTGCCAAGACGGCGTTTCGCTTGTTTACAGGCAGGGCCGGCAGCCGCCATGGGGATTCACTTTTCAAGTAGGCTAGGGTGAACCCTAAGGCTTCAGGGGACAAATTACCCGAATGCAAGCCAAGCGCCAGTTGTAGGCAGGAGAAATATAGAGCCGATGCACTTAAGCGCGTGTCATGGGCGAAGCGCCATGCCGATGCTTGCGGCAAACTGATTTGGCAAAGGTTCAGCCACCCACGATAGGCAAAAGCCGGGGAGTCTGATTCGTCCTTGCCGAGAAGTGTCAGGTAGCAGGCGAACAGCTTGTTTACAGTTTCATTTTGCTCATTGGCGGCCAGGGCCACAGATTGCAACCATGCGCCTTCAAGCAGGGCTAGGGGGGCGTGATAAGCGATTAAATCCACATTGGATGGGTCGGGCTTGGGTGAATCCCCCCCCGACCCCACTTTTGCAAAGGGGGGGGCGTGATGAATGCCCCCCAACCCCCCTTTGCAAAAGGGGGGCAGGGGGGATTTTCCCGTGGCGGCTAACGACTGTTGTATCCATTCCAGCGATTCCTGCAAGGCCACCGGGTTTTCGCGGGCGTTGACAACTTGATGGAACCAATCGCGAATGGAGGCTTCATCACCCTCGACTGGCAAGAATGCCGTACTCATGGGGCATCCGGTTTTGCAAACAGCCAATCGTCGATGACCAATATGTCCAGACCGCAGGTCATAAACACAGCCACCGCATCTTCCACCGAATGGACCATGGGTTTGCCCATGACATTGAAACTCGTGTTAAGCAACAGAGGAACCCCCGTTTCCCGGTAAAAGGAAGTAATCAGGCGGTGAAAGCGGGGGTTTAATTCTTCTTTGACGGATTGCAAGCGTCCGGTTCCATCCACATGGACCACGGCAGGAACCCGTGCCGCGGCTTCGGGGCGGAAAAGTAAGGCCTGTTCCATGTACAAGGTTTCTCGGTACTCATGAAAATATTCAGGCCCATATTCGTGTAAGATGGATGGTGCGAAGGGGCGATATTCCTCGCGGAATTTGACACGCTGATTGATCCTTGCTTTCATATCAGCATTGCGCGGGTCGGCAAGTATTGAACGGTTTCCTAGGGCGCGGGGGCCAAATTCCGCCCGTCCTTGTACCCATGCGGCCAATTTCCCAGCGGCCAGCAACCGGGCTGTTTCTTCACAAATTGTTGTTGGCAGATGTCGGATTACCAGCCCTTTGCAATAACTCGCCAAACGGGCCAGCGCCTCTCCCGGGAGTGACGAACCCAAATAAGCCGACAGGGGTGCGGGTAAATTTTCAAAGCGCCCTCCGTCACTGGCAAAGGCTAGCCATGCTGCCCCTAGGGCTGTGCCATCGTCCGCCGGGGCTGGGGGCACATAGAGATTGCGGAAATTAGTTTTGGAGGTGATTTGGCCGTTGCAAGAGGAGTTTAGCGCACAGCCGCCCGACAGTGCCAGATTGTCGCTGGGGTAGGCAGAATGAAAGTTTGACAGAATCCCGGTCATGAGTTGGGTGAAATAGTATTGTCCAGTGTAAGCCAGATCGGCGGCCATTTCAGTGTTTTCTGAAATGGATCGGCGTTTTTTCTCCAGTTCGGCCAAGGCAGGGAACAACCGGCCCGGCGGATGTTCCAGATTAAGCCCTCGGACTATCAGGATGTCTTTCAGCAGTGCGTAAACCTCCCCATCTAGTTGTCCATAGGGTGCCAGTCCCATGACTTTCCACTCTTCGCCTTGCATCCAATCGAAACCGCACAATGAGGTGATGTGCATGTAATATAGTCCGAGGCTGCCTAAGCCATGGGATTCATGGACCCGTTTGAGTGTCCCATGTTGATATTGGTAGAAGCACATGGAGCCGTTCTCGCCGTATGAATCCACCACGGCGCAGGATGCCTCGTCGAAGGTGCTCGCGTAACAGGCAGAAGCTGCATGGGTGTCATGGTGGTTGAAATCGCGGAATTCGACGTGGCAGGAAGGATAGTGCCCACGCAGAAGGCGTACCAGATTTAGACCCCCGCGGGCAATGCTAAGGCGATTGCAGGCCATCATGTGGTGGATTTGAAGGTTATCCAGCGGGGAACCCAATCGCTTGATTCCGTGCTGGTGCAGCCCACGCGCACCCAATAAGCCAAGGGCGAAAGCGGCTTTCTCATACCAGGGTCTTTGCCTGCGCCAATTGAAGCCCAGCACGAATCGTCCGGCATCGGGGCAAAATTTGCGTAGCAGTCCTGGCAGTCTGGCGAGGCTGTCTGGTTCGCAGTTGAGTGCACGCTTATATTGCAGATATCGTTCACTGGCTTCAGCAAAGAGGGGGTGTCCGGTTTCATCGACGATAGCCAGAGCTGGATCGTGGAAAGTTATTCCTAAGCCGATGTAATAGGTCTTCTGGGCCATTGCGATATTTTATGTGACATAGAATGTATTATACGAGTTGCATCAACAGATTGTTCCGTAATGTGCGAATTGGTATTGAGCCTTTATTGTGTTTTATTTTGCCGCTTTCGACATGGTTTTTTTTGTCTACAGCCCCCCATGCATGGGATTCCGCGCTGCTGTGGACTTTACCAGTCTGGCTTTGCATCGTTGCCGATTATTTCAGCCCTAGCGATTGCCGCATGCCAAAGGCAACTGGCAGGGAATGGCTATTGGACGCCCGTCTTTATCTTTTGTTCTCATTGCAGATTCTGAACATCGCTTTATTGTTGGATGCTGCCAGCAGCTTGGCTTGGCGAACCCTGCCCGATTTCGCAACGGGTTCCGCCAATATTGTCGCCATGCGCATCCTGGCGGGAACAACTTCCTGCTGTTCGGGGTTTGCCGTTGCCCACGAGTTACTTCATCGACGGGCGAAGCATCTGCGCTGGATGGGTAGAATACTGCTTTGGTCGGTTTGTTACGACCATTTTGCCTTGGAACACGCCCATGGGCATCATCGAATGGTGGGTACTAGAGCCGATCCCGCGACTGCCCGCCTCGGTGAGAGTTTTGCAGACTTTTTCAAACGTTCAGTATTGGGGCAATGGTCCAGCGCGTGGCGGATGGAGAATCAAAGGCTCCAGCATCGTAAAGGCATTGCGTTGCTATTGCGCCACCGTGTATTGCAGGGGGTTATGGTCGAACTCGCTATTCTCATGTTGATTACGTTAAATTACGGAATGGTTGCGTTGATTGTATTCTTGTACCAAGCCGTGGTCGCTGTGAGAATGTTGGAGGCGGTCAATTATCTCCAACATTGGGGGTTGTCCCGTCGAGACACCCAATATTCCAATGCCTGGACGACTGACTCTTGGTTTACCCTGCATAGCTTCATTGGGCTGTCGCGCCACGCCGACCATCACGCCCACTCCGCCAAGCCCTGTTATCAATTGCGTCACAGCATGCAGGGGCCAAGGCTTCCTCATGGCTATTTTGTTATGATAATGTTGCTCCGCTTATCCAATGAACATTACCTTAGGCTTGCTGAGCGGGAACTGACCGGCTTATCACCGCATGCCGCTTTTCATGTTTAAAATGAAGTCTAATAATACATGGGGACGATCAATGAGATTTAGTTTATATGGCCTGGTGAAATTTGCTATTGGCTGTTTATTGACTCTAGCAATAAGCCTTCCGGCAGTCGCAGGTCTTTACAAATGTGTGGACAGGCACAATAAGACTTTTTACCAAGATATGCCTTGTCAAGAGATGACCTCAGAGAAGTTACCCTACACTCTGGCGAAATCTCCTGGCGAAGGCGACGAGCGTGCCTTTTTTTGGAAAGCAACGAACGGGAAGGGTGTGCTCTATTTGCTGGGCTCTTTGCATTTTGGGGCGCAATCCTTCTACCCACTGCCGCAAGTGGTCAACAATGCGTTTATCAACTCGGATGTGTTGGTGGTGGAGGCTGATATTAATAATCTAAGCAGCAAGGAAATGGCTGGCGGATTGCCTGGAAAAGGCCGCTATGCCGATAAAAGCAAGCTAGAAGACCACATCAAGCGGATTACTTGGAACAAGACTTTGGAACTAGCCAACAAATTGGAGCTTAACGATGAATTGCTGGCTTCAGTCAAGCCATGGCTTGCAGCTCTTATGCTGAATGCCCAATCGTTGAAAAGGGAAGGCTACAATGCGGAACAAGGGATTGACAATTTTTTTACCCAACAAGCTAGCAACAAAAAACCCGTTATGGAATTGGAGAGCGAGCAGGATCAAATCAATTTATTCGATCAATTATCGGACTTGGAACAGGAACAGCTGTTGCTTCATACCTTAAAAGAGTTAAATCATGGACCTGAATACCACAAGGGAGTAGTCGAGGCATGGAAGAAAGGGGACGTGGAAGCAATGGATCTGATCGTCAGGCAAAGCTTTGACACCGGGCAACTAAGTTCAAAATTGTTCAACATTTTTTTCTTGGAGCGTAACGAAAGGATGGCAAACAGGCTCATAGATTTGTCGAATGACGGTAGGACTTATTTCGTTGTGGTTGGGTCCGGCCATTTAAGCGGCGAAAAAGGCATTTTGAAGCTGTTGGAGCAAAAAGGCTTTGCCATTACCCAGCCTTGATCCTAGCTGATATTTTGGAAATTTGTGAAGCCGGACAAATGCGTTGTCGTGGGAGCGGTTTTTAACCGCGACTTTCGGCATCTGTCGCGGTTAAAAACCGCTCCCACTGATGCCGATATATTCGGTTCATCCACCGGTCGCACTCATATGCCGGAAAATGAGCGGTTTTTCTGCAAGGTCAAATTCATGCTTTTCCGGCTTGATTTGCATTGCGCCGACAATGGCGCTTTTCAGTTTGCCTAGATCCGTTGGGTTTGCCCTCAATACCTGTTTTAAGTCCACCGAATGTTCGTTGCCTAGGCATAATAACAATCGACCCTCTGCGGTAAGCCTGACTCGATTGCAGGAACCGCAAAAATTATGGCTGTGCGGGGAGATGAAACCGACTTTTGTTTCCGAACCCGCGACAAGGAAGTAGCGGGATGGCCCCCCTGTGTTTTCAGTGCAGGGAAGCAAGGTGAACCGGCGTTCCAGATCGGCACGGATGCTGTCGCTTGAGTAATATTCCTCCGCGCGGTCATGCGAATCAACTAAGCCCAAGGGCATTTCCTCGATAAAACTAATATCGATGTTCTTGGTGATGGCAAAAGCCACCAAGTTACCGGCTTCAAGATGGTTGCGGTTTTTGAGGATGACTGCATTGAGCTTGATGCGCCGGAATCCCGCCTCCAATGCGGCATCAATCCCCCGCAGCACGGTATTCAGGTCGCCAACCCGAGTCATTTGCTTGAATAGCGTTTCATTCAAGGTGTCCAAGCTGATATTGATGCGCTTGACACCGCAGGATTTCAACTCGCCCGCCATGGTCTGCAATTGCGAGCCATTGGTGGTTAGCGTCAGTTCGCGCAAACCTTGCAAGCGGCCAATATTTCGTAGCAAATCCATTGCCCCTTTGCGCACCATCGGTTCCCCGCCTGTAATACGAATCTTGTCCACGCCCAATTCTACAAACGCACGACACACCGTTTCGATTTCTTCCAAAGTGAGGATTTGCGCTCGTGGCAGGAACGTCATGTCCTCGCCCATGCAATAGATGCAGCGGAAATCGCAACGGTCCGTGATGGAAACACGGACATAGTTGACGATTCGACCGAAGCGGTCGATAAGCAGGGGAGGGGGGTTGGTGGTCATTTGAATGTTATGTCGAAAGTGTCAATCGGTTTATTCTTACACGTTTAGACGATCTGTCCAAGTTGAAGTTGCAAGGCAAGCCTTGCAATTCCCGATGAAAACGCGATATCTCAAAGTGGGGCGGGCTGCCATGAAAGAACGGTGGGAGCGGTTTTCAACCGCGACACAGGTCAAAAAGTCGCGGTTAAAAACCGCTCCCACGGCTGTTGAATCTTTCATGGCTCAGGATGCCGATGTCCATCGACATGATCGTTGGGCAATTTCAAAATGATGGCAGGCGGTTTTTTCCCTACTGGCTTTTCGGGCTTGATGGATACCCCTTTGTCAGGTTTGGGTGGTTCGCTTTTGCTTGGTTTAAGGTTGACTCCCTTGATAGGTTTGACATCATTGCCGGCGGTCTTCGAAACTTCAGTTTTGGGTGGTTTGACCAGTTCGCTTTTTGTATTGAAATCTTCGGCTAGGATGTGCTGGGCTTTTCGTGCGCTTTGCTCTTCGGCAAAAGGTCCGGCAATCACTTGGTAGTGCAGATTTCTGTCGATAGTGCGGGCTGGAATCCTTGGACCCAAATGATTCAGTTCGGCGGCTAATTTTTTCGCCCTGAATTCATCCTGAGTTTCCATTGTGCGGATGAACCAGCTAGTATTACTAGCCGCTTGGATTGGTTCCGGCTGGCCAAACAGCTTTTCGGGGCGTTCCAATACCACAGCCTGGGCCAAAATATCCTTAAGGCTGGGTGTGTTCTCGAAGATAGGGGTTGGTATGCCCCGGCTATATTTCAGTGTCTCCGCCACTTTTGGCCAATCTATCTTGCGTGGTGTTTGTTTGGCTATGCTTTGCAGTTTATCCATTAAATTCTTTTCCAATAATTTCGCATCCACTTCCTCGTGGGGTTGATGCGCTTCTAGGTACAGCACTCCGTCTAGCCAGCCCAACAAATAGGGTTGGTTGACGATTAATATTGGCGTTGAGACAGGGATTTCCTTGAAGGCATGTTCAATATCTTCAGGGTACAGCCGTATGCAACCGTTGCTAGCGCGTAGCCCTATGCTGAATGGTTTGTTCGTGCCATGGACAAGATAACTCGGCTTGCTGAGGTAGAGCGCAAAATCCCCTAACGGGTTGTCAGGGCCAGGGGGGACGACCGGGGGTAGCGGGTCGCCTTGTTGTTCATGGGTCTTGCGAATGGATGCAGGCACATACCAAGTCGGGTGCTGCATCTTGCGAGCCACCGCCATCGCGCCCAAGGGGGTGGAGCGACCCTCCCTGCCTATGCCGATGGGCCAAGTGGACAATGCGGGTTGCTTTCCTCCGTGGAAGTAAAACAAGCGCATGGTGGCAAGGTTGATTACGACCCCTGCCCGTTTTGCATCAGGTAGGATAAATTGCAGTGGCAGGATGGCGTGGACTCCTTGTTCTGGAACCCATATGTCAAGGTCAGGGTTGGCTTCGGTGATATGCTGATAACCCAAGCCAAAATGACGGGCGATATCCAGCAGGGTATCGCCTTCGCGCAAGGGTACTATCGCCGTGCGCCCGACTAAGCTGTCCTTGGCGTTTAGATAGAATAAGTGCTTCTGAATCGACGCAGTCTCTTGCGTCTTAGCCTGTTCGATTTGATCAGGCTCAATCGTAAAATCAATCGGCGGTGAGGTTTCTTGTTGGAAGAGTTTGTCCATTTCGGCGCAGCCGGATAGCAAACTGGCTAATAGAAGCATGATAAACAGCTTGAATTTCATTTATTTTCCGGTTTGTGGGTTGTCTTGTTTCGCGCACTTCTCTTTTTTGCTTTGACTGCCTTGGAGGCAGAATCATCGCCGTTTTTGACAGTGGTGCCAGCAGAGCTTGCTTGGGGCGGGGTGCCAAGCCCCGCGGTAGCTGCTTCGAAGGCTTTTCCCTCTTTCTCGGCTCTGATTTTGCGGGTTTCGCCCATTAGGCGAAGTGCTTCGTCCCTTTGTCCAGGGGTGATTTCATCTTCCAGGCTTTGCCGTCCCTTTGCGGCTTCTTGGTCGCCCTGCTCCTCTGCCATGGTGTACCAATAAAACGCCAGGGCGGGATTTTTAGTCACACCATCGCCCGATGCATACAGTGAACCTAGTATAGTTTGGGCGCTGGTTTCGCCCATTTCGGCGGCTTTTTGAAACCAACGGCTGGCCTCGGTTAGGTCTTTGTCAATCCCTAAGCCATAATAATAAAGGATGCCCAATTTGGTTTGCGCCATGCGCTCGCCTTGGTCGGCGGCCTTCAGATACCAATGTTGGGCTAAATGGTAATTCTGTTCCACCCCCCAACCTTTCATATAAAGATTTCCTAGGTTGATTTGAGCCGCCACATTGCCCTGTTCCGCCAAGGGTTTGATGATTGTCAGCGCAGAGGTGAAATCACGGCGGACGATGGCATCAATGCCCGCTTGAAGATCAGCGCACACATTGACGGAGAAAAACAACCCGACGATGAGAATAAAAAGACCTAGAAACTTCACGATGACCCCACTTTCAATACAATCTTACCGATATGGATTGTCGCATTAAATTTAACGCGGAAATAGGTGTTAAGGTCAAGTATAGGTTTCTTTTGCTTGGTGTAAACTATGGTCTTTCATTAATGCCACTCGATTGAACCGCCATGCTAGAAGCACTAGCCCAGATTGTCAAAACTGCCGCACGGGAGGAGCTACTCCCCCGTTTCGCCATAGCAGAACGCAGCTATAAATCAGACGGGAGCATCGTCACTGGGGCCGATATTGCGATGCAAAAACGCATCGCCGAGGAGTTGGATGCATTTTCGCCACAATACCCGCTGTTGGCCGAAGAAATGACGGATGCCGAACAGGTCAGCCTGCTTCGAACCGGCGAGGGTGGCTTGTGGTGCCTGGACCCCTTGGATGGGACTAGCAATTTTGCCAACGGTATCCCCTTTTTCTCCGTCTCTTTGAGCTTGCTAATCGACCGAAAACCCTATTTAGGCTTGGTCTATGATCCACTACGCGACGAATGCTTCACGGCAATAAAGGGACAGGGTGCCAATCTGAATGGTGTGCCTATCCATTGCAGCCATGCTGGGCTGTCCTTGCGCGAAGCCATGGCGGTGATTGATTTCAAAAGGCTTTCGCCGCAATTGGCGGATGCTTTGGTGTTACGCCCGCCTTATAGCTCACAGCGAAACTTTGGTTCAGTGGCTTTGGAATGGTGTTGGCTGGCCGCAAACCGTTTCCAAATTTATCTGCATGGCAGACAAATGCTATGGGACTATGCGGCGGGTGCGCTAATCTTGGTCGAGGCTGGGGGATGCATGGGAAAATTATGCGGGATGCCGGTTTTTTCGTTGCAATTGCAGCCAAGTTCTGCCGTCGCAGCGACTTCCCCTAGCCTGTTTGTGGACTGGAAGAACTGGATTGACACCCACCAATAGCCGTTGGCAAACTAGATACAGTCGTAGTCAGGGAAATTTTCGAGCCAGTCTTTTGGAAAAACGGCCTTGGTCCATGTAAAATGCCGGGTATGCTAGCCGGATTTGAATTTCGAGCCTTCGTCGGCAACCGAATCTGCGCCTATCCCCGCGCACTAATATTTACTCACATGATTTAGGAAATAATAAGATGACTTTCGTAGTGACTGAAAATTGCATCAGATGCAAATTCACTGATTGCGTGGACGTATGCCCGGTTGATTGTTTTCACGAAGGGCCGAATTTTCTCGTTATAGACCCAGATGAATGCATAGATTGTTCCCTGTGCGAGCCGGAATGTCCGGCCAAAGCAATCTATTCCGAAGATGAAGTCCCCGACAGCCAGAAGCAATTCATTGAACTCAACAGGGAACTTGCCAAACGGTGGCCGGTGATTACCGAAGTCAAAAAACCCGCCGACGATGCTGATGACTGGAAGGATAAAGCCGGCAAATTAGATTACTTGGAACGATGAAACTACAGCAACTTCGCTATATTTGGGAAATCGCCCAGCACGACCTCAATGTGTCCGCTACGGCGGACAGCCTTTATACCTCCCAACCCGGCATCAGCAAGCAAGTCCTCATGTTGGAGTCCGAGTTGGGGGTTCCCATCTTTGCGCGTAATGGTAAGCATCTGACTGAAATCACCGATGCCGGGAAGCAGATTCTCGCCCTTGCCGGGGAAATCCTCGGCAAGGCGCAGGATATCAGGAATATCGCCCAGGACCATAAGGACAACAAAGCCGGTACGCTTGCCATCGCCACCACCCACACCCAGGCACGCTATGCCTTGCCGCCAGTGGTACGCGAATTCATGGCGCTTTACCCGGGTGTGAAATTGCACATTAACCAAGGCACACCCTCGCAAATCGCCGAACTAG